>NZ_JBIYEU010000004.1:0-214509 GCF_044909655.1 Enterococcus sp. UD-01
GCCCATACAGATTGTGATGAATATGGATTTATTTTGGATGTTATTGTGACTCCTGGTAACCGTCATGATAGTCAAATTGCTCCTGATTTAGTTGCTTCTATCTGTACTAAATTTCTAGCGATACATACGGTAGCTGTTGATGCTGGATATAAAACGGCTTCATTTGTTGAATTTCTCCGTCTGAAAAATCTTCACCTTGTTCTTTCTTACATACTTCCTAGAGGCGATCGAAGATGTATATTCTCCTTCTAATATCTACATCCCGCCGTTACGCTTTTGCTTTAGCGTTGTTTTGGGTGGGTGGTTCTGGTACAATGTTAATAATTTCTTGATTCGACTATTACCAATAAGGTGAAGCGATTACATAGGATTATTTCGGAGGATAAAACATGAATTCAACAGTTACTTTCTATGTTACTCGACATGGGGAAACATTACTTAACCAATTACATAAAGCACAAGGTTGGGTGGATTCCCCATTAACTGAAAGAGGAATCCAAGCAGCCTCACAATTAGGACTACAACTGAAAAATGTCCAGTTTTCATCTGCATTTTCCAGTGATACATCTAGAGCTTTACAGACTGGAAAAACCATATTAACTGCACAGGGACAAAATGAACTGCCAGTTATTACTGATAAAAGGCTCCGTGAGTGGTGTTTGGGCTGTTGGGAAGCAGAAAATAATAATAAGTTTATTTCCAGTATGATGAATGAATTACAGATACAAAATGATTTTGCAGCACTTAATTACCGTCTGCCAGAAGTTCATGAGGTTATTTATAAATCCGACATCACAGGTATGGTTGAACCGTTTCAGATGATTATGGATAGATTGGAAAGTTTTCTCAAAGATACAGGTGATAATTTTATTCACTTGGATAATCCAAACGTCCTGATTGTTACCCATGCTTTTGCTATTAAAACATTGCTGTATTTGTTTTCAAAAGAAATGTTGCGAAAAAAACCTAAAATCAAAAATGTCGATATTATTTGTATTAAATGGGATGGTAAAAGTTTTTCTATCCTTACATGATAAGCATCATACGCCTTTGCGGCTCAGGCGATAATAGGAATTAAGAAGAAAACTGAAAATATGGCACAAGATCTTTACAACAGCCAATATAAAAATATGAAATATAGTGAAAAGGATAATGTCGCGCTACTTACATAGAAACAAAAATGCAGTTATGAGCCTCTTTGGGAGAAGCTTCACTCTTTGGAGTTTCCTATAGTAGCTAATAATCTTTCCCAAGTACTATTTGAGTTATGCTTTTTCCGTAGAGCCTTTAAAAATCTTCTCGTGTCTAGACGGCCATAAGCTGGTGGATATTCTGTCAGGAATTACTTTTTTTGCTAATAACCCTAAAATCGTTGCTCCGACTGAAAGAGTTCCTATTATTGCTAAGCAGCATGATAAAACCAACCAACAGATGTGCTCCTTTTTTTAAAAGCCGAAATTTATCCTCTTCTTGAAATAGTTTCTTCTAGTCCCTTGGCTCATCCTTCTATTTTTGAAGAAGTTTTTATTACGATTCCAGCATATTCATTATTTTACTCTTCATAATAATCTATTTCGTAGCTGCCAAATTCATTGTGCAATAATTCATTCATCTTCTATTACTCCTTTTGAGAAGCTTTCAGCTCTTCTACATTCAGTAAAACTTCACAGTCGCAATAGCCGCCATTATCTCTCAACCAATTTAGAATTTTTTCTTCCCCAAGTTCATATTTCTGTAGATACTCAATCGTAAGCTGATGGTTATTTGCGCCCCCTTTTTCTTTTCCTCTCTTTTCATTTTTATCCTACCTTATCGATCCTTTTGAAATGTCTCAATTTATTTAGCAGGTAAAAAACATACAATAACCAGTTTATTAAATTCATATAATAGCTTAAACCTTCATTTTAAATACACACAATTCATAAGCGATTGAAAAAATTTAAAATAATAAATCTTATAAAACAAAAAAAGACTAAGCACATTTCATCTTAGTCTAAAAAGTTGTTCTTAAAAGAATTATTCACCATTTTTATATAATGAAAATAAAAATAGCTAATAAAAAACTATTCTTTCACTTCAATTTCTTTCATCACATTCGACAACACGCCATTGACAAACTTTCTTGAGCGGTCATCACTATATTTTTTCGTTAATTCAAGCGCTTCGTTTAATGCGACGGTATTCGGAACGTCAGCTGCATACAGCATTTCAAAAATAGCGATACGTAAAACAATCAGATCCATCTTCGCAATGCGATTTAATGACCAGTTACGGCCTAAATGCTTTTCAATAACCTCGTCTAATTCTGCTTTTCTATTGCACACGCCGCCAACTAATAAATCTAAATAGGATGGAACAAAGGCTTCTTCATCTTCACTAATAATCTCATGATGATCCAATTCCAATGCGTAGGAAATCGCATCTTGTTTGGTCAAATCCGCATTAAAATCTAAAGGAAACAAGGCTTGCAGTGCTTTTTCACGAATCTCACGACGAGTAAAACTTGGCTTACTCATTTTCGCCCTCTTCTTCCGGGAATAGTTCGTCAAAATCTGGTTCCGGTAATTTTTCCGGTACAACAGCGACAACATGGATGTTTACTTCCACTAAATCAATGTCCGTCATAAACAGAACCTGTTGTTTGACCAAATCCTGCATTTCCAAAGCGACTTTAGGTACTGAGATACCATAATCCAAATAGCAGTAAATATCCACCTTTAGGCCGTCTTCTTCTGCTTTTAAATAAACGCCTTTGCCGTGAGCAGCACGACCTAGGAATTCTGTTACATTATTAGCAAAGGTGCCGCGCATACCATATACGCCATCCACTTTAGATGCTGCAATACCAATAATGACTTCGATTACTTCTGGCGCAATAACAATCTCGCCTAATGAATCTTTTGTATTAATCACTAGATTTTTTTCGTCAGTCATTTTTATCCTCCTCAATAGTTATGCACAAAAGCTGATAGAACTTGATTTTCTGCTGCTTCGTCCATTTACCTATCTAAGTTTACATTCATCACTAGTTTATCATTAAATGATGCGTTTCGCTACCAAAAAAACTAGAAGAAAGCGCATCAAAACAAATAATTAATTCTTTTGTACCAAAGCCTATAAAATAATCAATTCCTTCGGAGAGTGAGTTAAGACACGGTTGCCCTCTGCTGTAATAAGCAGATCGTCTTCAATTCGAACACCGCCCAATCCCGGTAAATAAATGCCCGGTTCATCTGTAATAACATTGCCCGGTACAAATTGTTTGTCTGCTCTAAAGGAAACATTCGGACCTTCATGAATTTCCAGCCCAATGCCGTGACCTGTACTATGACCAAAGGCAGTGCCATAACCATAAGAAGAGATATGATCGCGGGCAATTTTATCCAATTGAATCCCTGTCATACCCGGTTTAGCTGCATCAATAACTTTTAATTGCGCCTCTAAAACAATCTGATAAATCTCTTTTAATTTGCTTTCTGGTTCGCCAATCGCAAAGGTTCGCGTCATATCTGAAACATAGCCTTGATAGTAGCAACCGAAATCCAACGTAATTAAATCACCCTTTTCGATTATTTTCTCACTGGCCACACCATGAGGCATTGCGGAACGCACACCACTGGCTACAATCGTATCAAACGAAACACCAGAAGCACCTAATGAGCGCATATAAAAATCCATTTGATTGGCAATCTCAATTTCAGTCATACCTGGTTTAATGAGTGTTAAAATATTTTTGAACGCAGCATCAGCGATACTGCAGGCTTTTTCAATGATGGCAATTTCTTCTTCGTCTTTTATTTCACGCAGCTCTTCAATCATACCGGCAACTGGAATTAAGTCACAGGGCGTAATCTCTTCCAACAAGCTGTACTCCGCAAAGCTGACGTAAGTTTCTTCAAAAGCTAAATTTTCTAACTGCTCTTTTTCAGCTAGTGCGACAACTTCATCAAAAATCGGACCTTCATTTTTAATAATTTCAAAGCCCTGAGCCTGTGCCGCAGCCTGTTCCGTGTAACGAAAATCCGTGATAAAAAAAGCTTTTTCCAGTGTAATAACAGCCAAGCCGGTCGTTCCAGTAAAATTAGTTAAGTAGCGCAAATTATATGGACTAGTAATTAGAAAGCCAGATAAATTGTTTTTCTTCATTTGTTCCCGTAATTTATTTACTCGCATCATCATTTGTTGGCCCTTCTTTCCTATTTAGAATTCCTACTTATTATAACAAAGATTAATTTTAAAAAAAACTGAAGAAGCATAACCTCTAAATTATTCTAAAGTTTCCATTATATTTAACCTTTTTTAAGTTCTACCTGTTATCTTAATGGCAATGAAAGCGAGGGATTATGAAAAAAAGAGGAATCATTTATTTATTAATGTTAATTTTGGTTGGCCTGTTGTTTTATGCGTTTAAAATTGAACCCAAAAGAATCGTCCGCCATCACTATGTTTTAGGCAAAAAGAATGAGCAGAAACCTTTGCGCATTGTTCAGCTATCAGATATACATATAAAAAAAGACTACACCTCCGACCAGTTAGAAAAAATTGTTGCCAAGGTTAATGACGAGCAGCCGGACATTATCGTATTTACAGGAGATTTGTTTGATAATTACGCTAAGTACGGTCCCGCCGAAGCTGTTACTTCCGCTTTGGGTAACTTATCAGCACCTTTAGGTAAGTTTGCTGTTTGGGGCAATCATGATTACGGCGGTGCCGCCTCTCGTGTTTATCCCGAAATTTTAGCCGCAGCTGATTTTCAATTATTGGAAAATTCTGGTACAACGATTACTTTAGCTAACCAAAAATCGCTCTACATTGCTGGTTTAGACGACTCTTTATTAGGTAATGCTTCTATTTCAGCTGCACTTCAAGAGCGGCAAAGCGATTATACCATTGTCTTAACGCATGAGCCTGATACAGCTGATCACTTAATAGATCAAGATATTCAGCTTGTTTTAGCTGGTCATAGTCATGGTGGACAAATAAGAATCCCATTCTTCTCTATAAAAAATACCTTAGCTAAAAACTATGAAAAAGGCTTTTACCACCTGGCTAACGACACAACCTTATATGTCAATTCCGGTTTGGGCACAACGAAAATATCCGCACGCTTTAGAGTACCGCCAGAAATTGCGATCTTTGATCTGTATCTTTAAAAACCGAGGTCGGGACAGAAGTGCTAAGCCCTGAGAACCAAGAGAAGGTACGTTCATCATCGAATCACTACGTTCTTCGTGATTCAACGCAATAAGAAGGAATTCACGAAAATGACATGAAACACGAAAGATTTCTTTCGATGTTGAATGATTCCTACTAGGTGTTTTTCAAATTTTTGTGAATTTCGGCTTATTTCCGAAGGGTCTGCTTCTGTTCCCGCCGTTTATTCGTGTTTTGAGTGTGTGGCAAAAGTGTTCTTTACTTTTGTCTCACACTCGGTTTTTTCATAAATTTACCTAACTGATTCCTGTTTTATTCAGCTAAGTTTTTCACTCGACCGCCGATTTTATCAGCAAAGGCTTCAGCATAATTTTTAGTCGTAAAAATTTTCGCACATGTTTTATCTCTTGTACGTTGCCCTTCCTTACTAATATAACCATGTAATACTTTCACAGCGTACATGAACATCGCCCCTTTCTTCTTGTTATTTTTACTATAACGAAGAAAGCTTAATTCAACCATAAAGATCCTTGAATAAACTGTGAAGAGTTATTAAAAATTGCCAAACTTCTTAAATAGTTGCTAATAAAAAACAGCCGATCAAAGAAATCAGCTGCTCCTGTATTTTATACAATTATATTTTTCGTCTTTTTGTCCATATGAATTCTGGCCGTCCAAGTTTCAAAAATGACAAGTACAGGTTCTGAATGAGCCAGCTCTTTTTGATAAACGGATAATCGCGGCTCCAGCTCATCTGCTGATTCTATTGGCTGCAGAGAAAATTTACCTTTAAGCAACAAGCTTTCATGCTCCACTTCTTTATAACAGCAAATCGCACCACTGGGATTCAGCTGAATATTTTTGGCTGTTTCTCCGTTTCCATCTAAATAAAACTGAAACTTCAATAAACCTTCCCGCCACAACGGTGCAGAAACTGCTATCACTGTAGGGAAACCACGTTTGTCAATGGTCGAAATTAAAAATACTGTGCTTGAGTTAAGCAATTTTAGAATTCGTTCATGCAACTCCATTTGAAGGCCTCCTCTGTGAATAACAATAACTTATTATAGCAATTTTTATTCACTTTTAACACCCTTCTCACCTATAAACATGACTGATTTAGAAGATTGTCTAAAAAGAGACCTAGGTCACTACACTCCTTAGTTTATTCGATACTAGTCATCAGATTGACTTAACTGATGATAACTGTACATAGATCAAATCATCTTTCCTCTGTTTGATACATTTATCGGTTTTATAGGCGTCTGCTAGAACAGCTTTACTATAAATAAGAAATAAGTATAAATATTCTCATTTTGCTTATTCTCCCTATGTTATAATTTTTTTAAAGGAGTTGATTCATCATGATAACTAAATTTTTACATATTTCATTAATATCTGTTAATCTCTTGTTCTGCTTGGTACTTTTATTCATAGAACATGATAGCTTTGTTTGGGTAGGGGGAGCACTTGTCTGGCTAATTATTTTTTATAGCTTATTGCGTTACAACCAGACTTTTTTACTAAGTATTTTGATTCTACTCATCATATCTGTTTCAGCATTGCTATTTCTTGTATTCTTTATAACATATCTTATCAGTAATATTCCGGCTTCTGTTAATCAGACTGAGGCAGCAATTGTATCGGTAACAGGGATGATTTATACGTTCGGCAATCCTTTATTAAGTCTAATTATTATCGTTCGTAAAAATCTTGAAAACCACCGTTCGTCTCGAGTTAAATGAGCTGTTCGTTAATTGTCAGATTAGTAATAACACAATAGAACGCCCACCAATAGACGGTAGACGTTCTTATCTTAAGTTTACATAGTATTTTCCATCCCATATATAAACTTATCAAATAGGTTACTTTTCCTGGAGAGTAATTAGTCAAACGAAAATAATACTTTCCTATTTTCCCTTCAGGAAAAGTTTTACTCGTACCATATTTATATACATAATTTATATCATAAAACTGTGGTATATCTGGTAAGCTTTCTTTCTATTCAACGTTATAGCAACTTTTATTCACTTTTAATACCTTCTCACCTATAAACACAACTGGTCTGAAAAGAGATCTATGCCGCTATCCTCGA
Organism: Enterococcus sp. UD-01; assembly: GCF_044909655.1. Classification (NCBI taxonomy): domain Bacteria; kingdom Bacillati; phylum Bacillota; class Bacilli; order Lactobacillales; family Enterococcaceae; genus Enterococcus; species Enterococcus sp. UD-01. The sequence continues at coordinate 7,250 of NZ_JBIYEU010000004.1, forward strand.
TTCAAAATCATTAAAGTAAACGTACAGATGGCCACGACTATCAGAACGAATTGTACATGCTCTACTTGTTTCTGGTCGATTTCTTTAAACAATTCTTTTAATAATAGTAATATAAGAATCACCACAACAATATAAATAATGTAATAGGTTCTCAAACCGGATGCCCAAACTGTTGGCGAAAAACCCATCAATACTCTTGAACAAAATCCCATCAACAATAACAAAACAGCAAATTTTCCTTGCCTGCTGCTAGCAAAACTTCCATATAATCCAATAATGAAGCAAGCTAAGAGAGCAACTATTAAAAGAGTAGGTACCCAAGTTTCTGGATGTGTCAGCGATAGCTTTGTCCCCATTTTTGAAAAGACTTCATTTAAATTACTGCTGCTCCAGATCATTGCTCTTCTACTGCTTTTTTCACCAATATTTGTATAGCTGCGCTGCATTGTGTTTCCAATATAAATAATCAAGTTCAAAAATAAAGGAATTCCTGCTGCAACTTTCAAAGAATAACGTTGATATTTTTTGTAAGACAAAAAAAAGACTAGCGCAAATAAAAACAGAAAAATCAGATTCGTATCCAGAAAAAATACTTTTCCAAAAGAAGAAATCCCTAAATCAAGCTTATTAATCAAATTAAAATCTTTATATTGCGGAAACCATCTCGTGGTTTCACTTATACTTCGTGCAGCATTTCCCGGCGCTATCAGGGTAATTAAAATCTCAATGAAGCTGATGATGGAAAGTATCATTAATTTAACGTTATATCTTCCCTGTACCCACAAGACAATTGACAGCAAACCGGTCAAAACAAAATAGCAGGCATTTACTTGCTCTTGATTGGCAGCAAAAATAAGTAAAGGAATAATCAATCGATAACTTTTCACATTTATTGGTCTATCTTTTAATCGTTGGTAAAAAGGAAGGAACGCCCACAAACTAAAGGTTACCGGCCAATGATAATTAAGTGTTGTCGCTATCCACCCAGTTTCTCCCATGATAGTTAAGGGTGTGAAACAATAAACAGCAAAAACTATCAGTAAATGATTCACTCGAATCTTATCAAAAATATACAAACATAAAAGGAGGACAGTACCTAACATCACAAATGAGTTTATGATTTTCCACAATGCAAAATGATTGGAGAAAAACATCAAAAACAACTCGATAATTATTCGAGAGCTCCATGTTTTATAGTGATCTGCCGAAGCACCTAGATAACCAAATTGACTTAATCTTTTAGCATAAAATAAATCATCAGCTCGTACTGTAGGCATATAAAAATTAAAAAATAAAAAAGCTATCCAGATACCTAAAAGAACATATATCACATGTTGTTTATTTAAATTTTTATTACTTATCATTCTTTTAACCATTAGAAACCTCATTTTTTTATTCAATTATACCACAAGAAAACAGGTCATTTGATATTTATTTTTTTCAATTTTTTATACAATAAATATTTCCAAAATTACATTTATATATCCAATTAGGAAAAACAGCCGATTAATATCTATATTATTATTTATATTAAAAAAATACATATTTACGTACCTATCTTAAACAACGATTACATTTGTTTTTATTTTGTTATTAATTGAGCGTTCCATTCCATCAAACTAAAAAGCAACTGTAGCCAACGAAGTAATTGTTAGCAACTCTTATTTCCGAAGCCCTTCCACTCTTAACATATAGAAAATGATGAGCCCACGGTGCAGCTAACTTTCGCTACTTCTGCGATTCCTCAAAGCAAAACCCATATTTCTTTTTCATTTTCTCTGCTACCAAAAGCTAAAGAAAGAGATGAGGGCGAGACAAAACTAAAAAGCAGTTTCGTTTCACCCTTTATTTACGAATAAACATTGCACAAAAGTCAGGCTTTTGGCTCAATCTCGGCTCAAGTTTTTAATAATCAGCTTGCCGTTTTAAAACATTGGCTAACCTTGCATGTAGTGGATTACTATCATTCCAACTACTTAGAGTCGGAACATCCTTCCCCGTATTCGCTCGGTAAACTTGATTAATTGCTACTTTTTCATCTGGATGAGCTAACGAGTATATATGTTGTCCATTAAACCATTTTACCGGTGAACTACTATTTGCTTGATAAAATACCCACATTAAAAATTCCTCCATCTCATTATTATTATTTCCAGTACTGGAATCTATTTGCTCCAACTTTCCTGGATTTTGTCTGTTGATTGCATTATACGAAGGCACGAGCAAACTTAGATAGTGATCATAGCCGCTTGCGGCATAATCTGCTCTTGCTCCACCCACTCGAAATAATCCCTTGCAGTAATCTTGAATAGTTGTAGTTCCTTCTACATTATATAAACCGTTACGTTTGGACAGCAGAAAAGCAAAAGCTTTGAAAAAATCGTTCACTGTTGCAAAATGCACATAATATCCGCCTTCATTTGCTGGTCTTGCTGATCCACGACTCATGCTGATACCCAACTCATCGGGAACATTAAATGGTTCTGAAATACCACTCCAGTTGTTATCTTTACTACCTACAATTGACGTATTCGGATTTCCCCAATGACTTTCAATAAACATTTGAGCAATTAGAAAGCTCGGTTTAATATTGTATGGCTTGGCAGCTTGGATAACAAAACGGATAGTTTCTTGAGAAATTGTATTTCCAGCATTAGTTAATGTTCCACCTGAGTATTCGCCCCCTCCAGAGCTATCATTTCCATCTGAGTAATTAGGTCGAATAACGCCCCACACGCCATTCATATTGTGTGTTATTCGAGCTGCAGGACTACCTACCGTTAAGCTTGGATTTAGCCAGTTTTGATCAATGGATACAAAAATACCATTAGAGCTTCCATTCTCAACAGCAATTGCCGTGTGCCCATATTCAGCAAACGTGCCCAATCCCCAGATAAGAACATCTCCTGCCTTAATTTCAGAAGCATTCGAAATTCGTATTCTTGTAAATCCGCTTGGAATCACTTGTGAAGTCAAATTAATGGCATTTCCTGTTGGATGCCAGCCAAAATAACGATTCATGACATGAATCGTTAAATCCATACATTGAGCGCCATACATCCCGTCTTCGTCAATAGAGCGTCCTATCAAACTATTAGTATAATTTACAACATCTAATACTTTAACCATTTTTTACCTCCTAACTATTCATTTTGTAAGATCTTACAAGATAATTATATACACTAGTTAGCTATTTAGACTGTCACAGTTCTGTCATTATTCACCCAAAAAAACCGTTGTACTACATTCTTACTTTTTATAACTATGTTACTATCCTTTATCGAATAAGATCGTAGATAAAAAAGGTGCGAATAGTTTGTCTTAATGAAGCAACCACTCGATTTGCTTGTCTGTGAAAGCTATGCGGAACATTTTCGTGGTTAATGTACTTAAAATTCAAGCATGATAGTCATTCGTATAAAATAACGCTATCCTTGTATATGGTACTCTTCTTGCTTAAATAAAGTTCGTTTGTCATTATAACTTTTCTATGGCGGTACAGAAAAACTAACTTAATTTGCTAATTTTTAGTAGATGGCATTCAAAATGGCATTCAAGTGTTTGTTTATCCAAAATAAAAAAGCTCTACCCCTTACTACACAAGGGATAGAGCAGTTCAATTCAAAAATTATTGAGCGACTGGATATAGCGTTCTCGATTTCATAATGTATCCTTTTGTGTACTACCACAAAAGATTTCAAGCATATTTAAATTAATTAAAACCGCATGTGTCCGTTCCAGTACGAATCAGTTCAAGGTTAATAAAAAGCTAGGCATTGCGTTCTATTAACTGGATACTCCGACAAAACATAAAATGAATTGTTCTATCATTTCCATTTTTTTCAAGTAATTTTATGCATTATATATTTTATTCTCCTCATCCTAAAAATTAACCTCTTTGGAATCTACTTCAGTTACTTTGTCTTATGGGCAAATATTTTGGTTTTTGCCCATGTGAATTGATAACCCCTGTAACACGAACGATGTACTAAGAATCGGCGGTTATAGTCATTTCTACTAAGATATATCCTGGGAAAGTTTTATAATAGATTATTTTCCATTTCTTATTTCTGTCGCGGTTTCTTCTGGAACAACTATGCGAAAAAAACAATAAAGAGTTTCAAAAGTGAAAATAAAAAAACTCAGTTCCCCAAAAATTTAACACACAGCACGTTATTAAATATCTTGGCTCAATCTTGGAATATCTAATGTAGAGGCTACATTTTAATGGTTGCCACAACTGAAAAACAGGGTGATCTGATATTAATGACTAAAATCATAACCAAACACAGCTTATTACATTGGATATTGGTGAAAACGAATTTACCCATCGTACATTGATTACTTTTCCTACTGAAACAACTGAAGAAACTTGTGCAATGATGAGCGTAAGTTTCTTAAAGCCTCTGAGATTGAAAATTTGCAGGCGAATACTGATAAGAAACAAATAAACTGGATAAAATATTTCAAACTTATCTAGCTTAGCAAAAATTTGAGTACTTACGTGGTTACGTAACAAAAACTACTTTTGACAAAATTTCATTTCTGATATCGTAAATTTCCTCTTTATTTTCTCCAAATAAAATAAAGTACCCTAACCTATCCCAAAATGATTTTGCAATAGCGACTTGTTCTCCTATGTTTACATATAATTGAAACTCAGTAATATACTCTTTATATCCTTTAATCAACTCAATATTTTCTATCGATCTCAGCTTTCCGTTATTAGAAGTTGAACAATATTGAATTATCGAATATTTCACTATAACGCTTTTTATGCTAGTCGGAAAGCCACACATTAATAAGATGTACTGTTTTCTGAAATTCATATCGTAAGAAAGTGATATCCCATTCGGTATAAAATCGCCTGGCATTCGTGCAGCACACTCAATTAAATATGCTTTGTTTTCAAAAATTTTCCATTCAGCATGAAGAACACCTGTCCCAACTGAGGCTGATGAAATTAGTAGTTCAACTTGCTCCATAATACTATTTGCTGGAATATAATTAGCATATTCTATATGTTCTTGACCTGGAATTCCTACTTTTTTTGTGAAGTTTTTAAAGATTACCTCACCGTTACTTACTAGAACCTCTGTACTAACCTCTTGTCCTTGTATATAATCTTCAACCAAAAATTCTAGTTCTATTTGTTTTTTGGATAATATTGGCTCATCTATGATTATCTGACTATTCCTAAAGCCTTTAATTATATCACTTTCTGAGTCAATAAATTCAATGCCGATTGATCCTTGCCGATTAGTAGGCTTTATTACAATTTTGTGACCGTTATAAAATTCCTCAATATCCTTATAAGTCGATATAAAGCTAAAGTTAGAAGAATTTATATTATTTTTTCACAAAATTCTCTTAAATTATACTTATTCGTAAAGATCGTAGCTCCTTTTATACCAATCCCAGGTACCTTAAAAAAAGTAGATAGCTTACTTGAAGCTACAACACTGTATTCAAATCCTGGAATTACAGCTTTAACTTCATATCCTTCTAAGCTACAATCACTGTTTTTAAAAAATCTGGATTATTATAATATTCTATATTTAGCCGTTTTTTGATAATTGGGCTTTCATATAATCCTAAATTTTTAATTATTGAATTACTTTCAATAATTATAAAATGATCACAAATTTTGAGTTCTTCTAGCTCTTTTATAAAAGCTTTATTTTGACCAACCAAAACTATTGCCATTTTCATATCCATTCTCCCTATTTCTCACACTTATGGTAAAAGATATCAAATTTTCTCTTTTTTTGTTACTTTTACAATTACATTGCTTCTTAGAGTAAAAACCATAAAAAACAGCCCTAAAATGCCACTAATAAAGATTAAAATAGCTATTATCAATGGTGATACTCGACCATTAAGCATAATAAACAACGCGCTGATCATCCGACCAATTTGCATATTAATACCACTAAAAGCCATATAAGATCCTTTTTTGCTTTCATCAATAACTTCAGCAAGAATTGTCTGAGAGGAAGGGATATATATCAACTCACCCAATGATGCTATAATCATCGAACCAGCTAATACAGTAGGCAGAGTGAAATAAGCCATTCCAGCATACCCAAAAGAAAATAACATAATCCCCAAAAATAAGAATAATTTTATTCTCTCTGAATTAAAAACTTTAATGATAAACGGTGTCAGTGTTACAATAATTATTGGATTAATTATAGAAACCACACTAAATAAACGAATCCCATCAAGTTCAAGTCTATTACCAAAAACAGATATTGAAGAAGTTAACACGTTTTGTGCAAAATGCAATGAAATATAATTACTTCGTTGATTTTCCACGGACACAATAAGTATGCTAGCTAGTGTAAAAAAAAGAAATCTTTTATTCTTTAATACATTAACGTAATTTCTAAATATTGATAATAAAGATTCTAAGGTACTATGCTTTTGGCCAATATCCTTTCCAGGAGAAAAAGTCTCTTCAATTTTTAAAATCGTTAATAAGGACGTTACACATGATAGCATAAATAAAAATATTAATAACTCACTAAAATAGGCCTCAAACATCCATCCACCGATAATAGTTCCAATAATTATAGAAAGGTTTGTTATCCAATAATTAACTGAAAAAATTTTGGGTCTGGATTCCGAGTTACTTAGATCAATTAACATTGCATCAGCTGCTGGATTTATCAAACCTTGTGATACACATACTCCACTAAAAAGAGTAAACATTATAATAGGAGATAGTTGAAAAATCATAAAAAATATACAACTTAATTTTAAAAATTCACCAGATACCATCATTGTTTTTCTACCAATGTTATCTGTCTTAAATCCACCATATAAACTAGAAATCAATTGCAACGCAGTTGTAATCAAAACCAGTAATGAAGATGTACCTACTGTAAAATAATTCAAATAATATATTGCCATGAAAGGTAGCAGCATTGAAGCACTCAATTTACTAAAAAAATTTATCATTAATCTGACTTTCAAAATCCGGTTAATTCCTTTAAACATTGCTAATCAACTCCTTTTGTAATATTATAATTATTGTAAGTAAAATAAGCAGTACGTCGAAAGGAGTGTCAAATGGGTTTCCCACATATTATGAATGATATTAATTATTTTTTATTACGGAGCATTTTGTATTTGTTTGAAAAAGAGCAGTTTGTAAAATTTAATCTATCTGAATTAGCTACTTCATGGAATTACAGTAAACAAAATACAAAACAAAAAATAAAAAACTACGAAAAAGCAGGACTTCTAAAATATACTTCTGGTATAGGCAGAGGCAACTTGTCTAGTATCCTTTTTTCAAACAACTTTAAGGATGATGTACAAAATGCTTTAATAACTAGCTTAGACTTTGAAGATATCACATTTCCATTACAATTATTAGAACTGAATATACCTGAATCTTGGTTTTCTCCTTTCATTCATTCCTTTCATCAACTTTTTGAAAAAAATAATGAAGATCATTTAGATTCCATAGTTCTTCTTTCAAATAAAACATTTAGATCTTTGCAACCACACAGAGCAACTTTTCTATTTGAAACTTTTCTAATTAATGAAATCGGAGAAAATTTGTTATCCTTTTGTGAGTCTTCAAAAAAAATATTGCCTTCGATTGCAATTCATTGGAACCATTCATCAGACTTTAAAGTATGGAATTTTAAATTAAGAAAAAATATTACTTTTCACAATGGAGAAAGACTCACAAGCTCTGACGTAAAAGCCTCTTTTATTAGAATTTCTAAAAAGAGTAATACAGGTTATTGGTTATTAAACAATCTTTTAGAAATAATATGTGAAAATGAGCACTCTATAACCTTTAAATTTCAACAGTCTGAACCCTTATTTGCCTATATGATTGTACATTATTCACTTATCATTCAACCAGCAAATAGTTTAAAAGAAGAAAATTTAGTAAGTTGTGGGGCATTTCAGGTCATCTCTCAAAATAGAAATTATCTTAAATTAAAATCATTTTCAGCATACTTCAAGGAAAAACCCATTATTAACACAATTGAAATCATTACCATTGACAAAAATATTAACAATTCAATTCTATTACCATCATTAAATCATCAATCTAGTGAAAATGAGAAGAAAGAATCTGTTTCTATTGAGCTAAAAGGATGTAGTTTTCTTATTTTTAATACTATGAAAGAAAATAAAAAAATAGATATATATATGAGAAAAGCTATTGGTTTGATTTATGATATCTATCAAATGATTTCAGATCTAAATATTACTATGTTGAAACCAATAAATAGCTTCTTTAGTGATAGTTCTTTAAAACGCGAGACTCAAACTATCGAAAACCTTCTAGAGAAATCCAACTATGCTGGTCAGAAACTTATATTATCGGCTCCAAATAATCAACGAATGCACTCTGAATTAAATTGGTTCATAAACCAAGCAATATTTTTTGGATTAGAAATCCAATTAGACCATTACTCATTAGAGGATGATCAATATTTAACAAAGCTTAAAACTCAATCAGATATGATCATTGGTACTGATATTTCTACATTGATTGATGATTTAGCCTTTATTGATTTTTTATTAAATCCATTTCTCTTCCCAGCAAATCTTTTTAGCGCTAAGCACAAAAAAAAATTAAATATCCTTTTAAATCAATATAGATTTAGTATTACTGAATCTTCTCGGTTAGCAGCACGAGAAGAAGTTGAAAACTATATTCAAGCCAATGGGCTCCTGTACTACCTTTACCGACCAATGAAACATTACCAACTTCATCCAGACTTAAATGGTGTTGTATTTGATACAAAAGGCAACATTGACCTACACAAAATATGGTCAAATTAAACGATTCAACTCCCATTGTACCAATCAATAATAGTAGAAATAGTATCATTTAATTCAAGCTCAGAATGTGCTGAAACAACATGGGCAATTTGATAATCTACACTGGATTTAGCTTGTTTCGATTTTTTTTCTTTATTATGCTCATTAATAAAAGAATCTATAACATTTTTATTGTCTGAATATGGGGCAGTGATTTTTACATGTGGAGGAACCGATACCCAACCAATATTTTTATTATTCTTTTTGAAATCAGAATTAAATATTTGATTTCCAATCTTCTCATCAATCTGAAAAGCAATATCCAATAGTGTTAAATCAACTCCATATTTGCTCTTTATTGAACTATTTATTTGCCCTCCACCTGATCTTGGCGATAATTCACTAAAAATTAAATCTCCATTCTCTCTTTGGAAAAATTCACCATGAAAGCAAAAAGGTGCTTTGCGGTTTCGTACTAGTTTTGATAAAACCTTTTTGCTTTCCGTTTTAATTTTATGATAAAAATACGAGTTATCTTCAATTATGACAGAACCTAAATATTCTCCTTTTTGATAATCTAAACAAGGTACAAGATATTTTGATGCGCAAAAAAATTTAAATTTATCTCTTTCAGGATCATATATCCCATCAACATGGTACTCTGTCCCTTCAACCAAACTTTCAATTAAAGATTCTTTTATTGAGTTAGAGGATATATACTTTCTAAGTTCTATGTCATTTTCGATTATGCTTACATTTTTTGAACCTGCTCCTAATCTAGGTTTTATAATAAATGGATATCCATTTAAGGAGATAAATTTGTGAATGTCTATAATACTATCCACATTAAAATAAAAAGCGGTTTTTACCAATTTTGATACGTAATTTTTCATTATATATTTATCTCTAAAATTAGTTGCATCTTCCAGAGATTGCCCTTCTATTCCTAAATATTCTCTGACAGCAGCTGCTACAATCATCTCTCTCTCTGTAAACGAAATTATTTTTGTAAAATTACTATCCTCGTGTTCCTTGATAAGATCCCAAAAACAAAGTTCTGGTTGTCTAAGCTGCTCATATGAGATTATTTTATCAGCATGTTCTGAATAATTATTTTCAAAATCATTCCAAGTAAATAAACAAATTTCTACATCACTATGTTTAAACAGTCTATTTAAATCAATAAAATCATTCCGAAAAAAATACAGTATGGCTAATCGCTTTTTCATTGCTTACTTCCTCCTAAAAATCAAAAAATGATTATATATTTTTTTTAATATAGTCTACAATGCAAGCTATTTTTTTATCATCTGATTTAAATATTTCAGGAAAATTACTTTGTATAGGCATTCTCGAACCTGATTTCATCGCATTTTCTATAAATATCCCCATAATTGGATTAACCTCCAAAATATATGGCTTTTGATTTTTACTATCCTCTACTATGTCAACAATTGTAGTGGTGACACCAATAATTTTGGAAGCCTTTAATGCTATTTTTTTATGTTCTTCTTTCATAGGGATTGGCATCATCTCTCCACCAGAACCAATATTTGTTTTATAACTATGTTTGTGTCCCCGGCTATAGCCCCCTACTACTTCTCCATTAAAAATCTCAATTCGATAGTCATGTTTTTCAAATTTTATAAATTCTTCAATGTAGTAATCAGAAAAAAATGACTCTGTACATTTTATAAAATCGTTCAATGTCTCAGTATCACTAAATTTAACAATGCCATTTCCACAATGATTTCTTCTAGGTTTTACTAGAAAAGTTGACCATTCTTTTAATAAAGGTTCAACTTTTTCAAAATCTGAACGTGAACTAAAAAATAATGCGTTTGGAACCCTTAATCCATTATTTCTCAATAAGAAGTTTGTTAACATTTTATCTTTTGCAATTGAAAATGAAGAGTAATCATTTATTACTTTGACTTTAGAATAAGATAACACCTTTAAAATATCTTCTTGGAAATTTGATTGTTCATCCGCATTCATATGATACAGCATATCCAAATCACTGATACAACGTCCATCTTCTGTATAAATATCCCCATTGTATACATAACAATTTCTCATATCAAAATCAGTAATAACTTCAATACATTGTTTTTCAAGCGCACTCTTTATCTTTTCTAAAACCTTATCTCCATTTTCATTTTGATAAAACCAAAATCCCACTTTTTTCATATAGACTCACTCTTTCTCAGATTGTTTATTTCATTTTTTCGTCTAAACTCTTCAGCTGGGGAAATTATGTCATCATATAACAAATGTTCAATCAAGGTTTCTTCCCCTAATCCTTCATGCTTAAGACCAATAAAAGAAATCCTAAGCAATTCCTTAACCAAAGAATTAAATGTACTATCCAGATGATTGTTAATAAACTTATGACTTGACAATAACAATCTTGATTTCTCATAATTTGAAAATATTACAGGATATTTTTTTATAAAAATATTTTTAATTTGTTTACTCTCCTCCATATTGTTCAAACATCCCTTAATGAAGGCACTAGGCGCAAAACATCTCGTTAAAGGCTGTTGGCAATCATCCCTAATTTCTAAAGTACCTTGATTCCTTACTTCTATTGGTTTATACGACCTACACACATCAAAGTCTCTATATTCTGGTTGAATAATAACTTCTTCATTAGTTGTAACATTCTTGCCTTTTATACTTCTAGTTGAATAAAAACTGTCTAAAGTCCTTGGATGGATTCTTATATATTCATTATTTCTGCATACAAAAAATATTTCGCGCTTTGTAATTCCATGTATTATTTCCTCTAAAGTACATCTAGGCTTATAATGCTTAACATTCCAAGGATAATGTCCAAATCTACTATTTCTCCATAAATAATCTCTTACACAGTTATTATCATTATGGAGATTAGTGTTCAAAAGTGAGTTAGAAAATAATACTACTTTAATTGAACTAATAAAAGATAACAATTCAATATACTCTTCCATTTCGTTCAATGAAACATCAACGTGAGTATGGATAGAACAAGCGTAAGAGCAAAAGGAGTTTTCTACCCTCTTCGTTTTTTCACTACTTAAGTGAGCTTGAACCATTCTATAGTATGGAGTATCAAGTGATTCAAAATTAATCAAATCAATATCTGGATGAATGCCCGTATCTCCTAGTTTAAATTTATATGGTTTCAAAAAGTCACTAACAAAACCGTAGTAATTTTCAAACCTCTTTTTTATATCTAGAATATTCTTTGATTTAGCCATAGAAAACTCAACAATATTTGTCGAGAAATCAAATGATATCTCATCATAGTTAACTGGACAGTAACACTGTAACTGATTTTCTATTTGAATAAATTTTTTTTCTCTTACAAAATACTCTATTAGTTTTCTATGAACCTCTATATTTCCATATTTTTTTGTCTCATCAAGCAAAGGAAATTCTAATTCTATACCAATATTCTTAGCTTTGCTACTTGTAAACTTTTTCCAGAGAAAACTTTCAACATACTGATAAATATTTTGCATTCCTCATGTCCCCAATGATTTCTTGTAAGTTTTTATTTCATTTCCAGAGTTGCACTTCTTGCAAATTTCCATTCTTTTTAGATGTTTTTTTCTTACATTCAAGAGTAAATCATAAGAATCTGTTTGAATATTTCCAATAATATTATTGTAAGCAAAATCTTGAAAGCATGCTGTAACATCACCATTATAATTAATACTCAAACTAGAGTCTCCCAAAATACAATGTCTTTTGTTAGATGACAAATCTAAATATTCACTTTCTGATGCTTTAATATCATATTTATTCATATAATAATCTCTATCTAAAAATGTTTGTTCCTTACTTCCCCCCCTGTTCCATAAAGGAAAAATAAAAATATTATTTATCCCTTTATTCTTTAAATACAGAATCGTTTCCTCTAATCCGTCAGCAATAACGGAACCACCCACTAAATGAATTATAATTTTCTGTGAATCAAAATTTTCAACAAGTAAATCAAAGTTCTTCCAAAAAATTTTGTAATCTAACCCTCTGTGAACTTTAAGAAAAGTTTCTTTCTTAACTGAGCTAATTGAAATTCTTAACTTACTAACATACTGATTTAGAGAATCAATGATTTCATCATTCATATTTGCTAAGGTGCTAACAACTGACAATTTATGTTTTGATGATATGGACTTTATATATTTCCCAAAATATGGATGTAGTGTTGGTTCTCCTCTTCCAGCGATAGAAACCTCACTAATTTCATCTTTAGGTATTTTGTTTAGAACATTCCCAATCTTAATAGCCATTCCAATCTCCATATCCCCAAACTGTTTAATCAATTCCCTTGGACACATGGAACAATCAGCAAAACATCTTGGTGTGGCCTCAATATTAATTACTCTTTTCATATCTGTAATCACTCTTTCACTAATAATGTTTTTTATCTCTAACTCATTAAAAGCTAGTCTCTGCCACCTTATTAAACAAGGTTTCACAATAATTACATTGATGGCAATAGTTTTTACATTTACTTTTCTTTGTGAATAATTCTGTTAATTTTTCATTTGGGATATTGACTTTATCGCTAAAGTGGTTATTTATTAAATCAATATAGTTACCATTATAAAATCCCTGACTATACGCTTTAATCATTAACAAGAGTGTATCAGATTTGATTGTTCTTCCTACTAGTTTAAAATCCGAAGAGATATCCTTGTAGTTAATCAAATCTTCCGGCCTAATCGTATTATTAGTAAGAAATAGATGGGGAGAATCTTGGTAGATTGATGTACAAGAAAGAGCATAGTCAATATCTTGCCCATCACCAATTGGTTGAGATAAATTATTCTGATGAAATCTTCTGTAGGGACATCCTCCAAGACAATATTCATTTACCAGAAGCTTTAATTTTGAATTCTTCAAAGCATTTTTCATTTGTCTTAATTCCTTCAAATCATTGTTGATACTAACTGAAGGACAAAGATAATCCGCTCCAAAACCTTCATAATACAAAGCTGTTCTTGTATTATTTATTTCACACATCGTTGATGTCATAACATTTAAAGAGGTTTTGCTCTTTGCTAATTCCATTAAAAATGGATGACTAAGAATGATATTATCTACCCCGATAAATTCTAATTTTTTTAAATAATCTGAAATTTCCTCCCACCACAAAGTATCTTTTTTAGGGGGAACTCCGGCAACAGCATTTAAGGTGACCGAGTAGGTCGCACCTTTACTATGAACATAATTTATCTGCTCAACTAACGAACTTACAGACTCTGCATATTGATATCTTCCACTATTAATTAGGTTTTTCAATCCCCCAGTATACACATCAGAAATTTTTTCTGATGTTGCAAGTACTTTTTTCAAAGTGTCCATTTTTCCATCATATCCAACAAGTAAATTGTAATCCATCTCTATCCCTCTTTCATTTATTTTAATATACTTTCTATACTTAAAAGTGCATTTTTCAGTCGTAATACATCCTTTTCATTGTTGTAAATATACCCTGAAATCCTAATACCGCCATCAATTTTCAAATAACTATAAAGCGGCTGACAACATTGAAACCCTGAATTAAGAGCTACACCATAACTATCAGAAAGTAGTTTAGTAACAAAATTTATATCTATATCAGGATTTTTAGGTCTAAAAGTAAATATCGGAATTGATTTATCATCACTAGGATTTATTTCAGTTATAAAATCAAGAGAAATAATTTCGTTTACTATCTTAGAAAACAACTTATTTTCGTATGCCTGAATATTTTTGTACTGAAGATTATTTAAATATTGAACTGCCGCTTTGAAACCAATAATGCCTTCAATAGGAGGGGTACCAGCTTCAAAACAGAATGGTGCTGGTTTGTACTCGTTTTTTTCCCCTATATGATTGACCATGCCGCCACCAAATATCGAAAGCTTAAGTTCTTCTTGACGTTCTTTTTTTATATATAGAATTCCAACCCCACTAGGTCCTAAAATTTTATGCGAAGAAAATGTTAAATAATCACAGTCTAGATTTTTTACATCAACTTTAAAATGTCCTATGGATTGTGTCACATCTAAAAAGGTTCTTACATCGTTTGAACGACATATTGAAATTATCTCTTTTGAATTCTGCCTGATACCTGTAACATTTGAAACATCTGAAAATGTTACACAGTTTACATCTCCAATTAATAGCCTGTCTTTTAAACTGTTTGGATTTATTTTTAAATTTTGATCCATATCTATAAACTCAACTTTTGCTTTATTCATCCAAGGTAGCAAATTTGAATGGTGTTCAACTCTGGAACATAAAATACAATCTCTTTTACTTAATTGCATCATGTTAACAAGTTTATTGATTGAATCAGTTGCACCACTTGTAAAAATGATCTCCTCGTAATCTGCATTGATAAACTCAGCAATTTCTCTTCGTGTTTCATCTAATAAATTTGAAACTATCTCAGCATTTTTATAATTTCCTCTAAAAGCATTTGCGGTATAGTTACAATAATAGTTACTGACTGCATCGATTACAGGTAAAGGTTTAAATGTTGTAGCGGCATTATCAAAATAAGCTTCTTTACAGTTATCTAAAATTGGAAAGTCTTTTCTCACATCCAACATTGCTAACTCTCCTTTAAAATAATTTTATAGTTTATTTAATCTGTAGTAATGAATTAATATCAGTTAATGTTTCGTGAAGTAACGCATAATTGCTAGAATTTAAGTTCACATAACCAATCCTCTCTCTCTTCTTTAGAAATAAGTTATTATTACACAAAATGGTCAATTCCCTTAGATCTAATGCTTTAGGTAGCCTCTCCTTAAATGCTATTGAATTCACATATCCATCCTGAGTAGCTAAAATATCTTTCCACCCTGAAAAAAATGTATTCTCTTTTTTTTCTATAATTTTCAGGTTACTTAAACCAAATATGGTATTATTAAAACATAAATGCAAATCAACTCCGTGAACTGATTCGATAGCAGGCGTCATTCTACTTCCTCCACCTACCCGAAGCCCTATTTCTCCAAAATAAAGTTCTCCAAAATCTGTTACAAAAAATTCAGCATGACATACCGAATTCGATATGCTTAGTGCTTCAACTACTGATTGATTCATTTCTATAATGTCTTTAACAATAGGATTTTTCTCATATATTGAAGGAAATATAATAGAACCTCTGCTACTTATTCCATTTTCCACATTAATGGGTTTCTCTAAATACTTAGCTACACTATGGAATACTACTTTCCCATCTTCTATAACAGAGTCACAATGATATTCTTCTCCTAAAATGTACTCTTCAACGAGGTATTCATCATTTGTAAATGTGTATTGCTCAAGCTCACTCATTTTATTGATTTTTATAGTATTTAAAGCACCTGCAGCTGAAAGTGGTTTTATAACAACTGGAAAATCATACTTAGCTACGAATATTTTTACATCTTCTATGCTTCTAACAATTTCAAAATTGGCGATCTTTATGCCAAAGTTACGCACATTTTTTTTCATTAAATACTTATTTCTACCTCTAGTTATTTCTTCTAAACTAGGACCTTTTTTGATCCCGAATCTATTTCTCATTTCAGAAGCAATTTCCAAAGTCAGCTCAAATCCAGAAACTACATTTGCTATTTTATATTTTTTCTCAACATCTCTAATCTTTTTCTCAACCTCATCATAATCGAATATATTATTCATTTTTATTACTTCATTAAATTTCTCTAATTCTCTTTCGTCACTTTTAATCATACTTTTATGACATATGAGTACTTGATACTCTTCTTTGAAATTCTCGTGAATATAATTGCTTACTTCAGGATAATCAAAAATACTTACTATAGCCTCCATGGATATCATTCTCCTTTTATTGTAAATAATTGGAATTTCCCAGAATTTTCTGGCATGATTTTTGTTACCGAAATAGCTTTAACTTGCTTGTTAAACAATTTTTTTATCTCTCTAACAATTGTAGTTATTTCAATATCATTTGCCTCATCTTCAATATATTGAAACTCTATATAATCATTTTTAATTTGAACTTTAAATAAATGAATAGAACTATTTTTACGGATTAAACAATCAATATCGTAAATCGTAATGACCTGGCTGTTACTTATATAACAATCTCTTTTTCTGCCTGATATTCTTGTTATTTCCTTGCTTTTTCCAAATTTTTTGTATTGTTTTTCACTTATATAGACAATATCGCCTACAAGATAATTTATTAAAGGCATCAAATCATTTTTGTAACTCGTCACAATCAATTCATAATAATTAGAATCTAAGATTTGCTTAAAAGATACTTCGGAACTATAATCAATGAAGCTCATTTTCAACTCATTGCCTATAAATAAATATCCTGTTTCTGTTGTTCCATAAAGATTAACTACTTCTCCACTAAAAAATTCGTTTAAATATTCATATAAATTTGTGGGACAATATTCATAACTGATTGTAATAACTGTCGGTTGAAATAGCTCCTTTTTAATTTTAAATTTTTCTTTCAACTTTAAAAAAATATAGAAATACACTGGGTCAATATCTAAGTAATATGGTCTATGCATTTCCAATTCTTCTATAATTCTATTAATATCTTTCTCTGTCCATGTCCATGGATTAAAAGAAGAATTTAGATATAACGTTTTTCCTTTCGTTCGTTCTTCTAAAGTTGCTTCTCCTAAATGACATGTTGTATTGGAACATATAGCAGTTGTAAATACAGCCTTATTTCTAAAATTTTCCAAGCTAGAAAGCAACAACGGATGTGCTTGGTAAGTCCTCTTATACTCACTATCCCACCATTTTTTTCTTCGAATTATCTGCATTCGTTCTCCTGTAGTACCAGATGTTGAAGCATACTCAACATCATTATTATGTATTGCCTCTGACAGTTTTTTAGATTTAAAATTATCTGGAAAGTTACTTATTATGTCTTTTTTGTGAGTTATAAAATCCATACCTCTTTTTTTATATATTGGTAATTCAAAAATCTCCTCCATTAATTACCTACCCCCTAATTTTTTCTTATAATTTAAGTTTTTAATCAATTATTTCGAGCTTCTTAATTTTCTTCGATAATAATATAAACTCTTTAAAAATATTTTTATACAGTGGATAATTTTTCAAAATCTTCTCACAGTGACCTTGTATTCCTAAAATAAATTTTTGATTATTACAACACTCAATCCCTTCAATAATATTATCTAAAGCTCTTGCCGAAACTTGTAATCCATCACCAAGCTTTCCAATGGCTTGATGGTGGACAGAAGAAATCTGATACTCTTTTCTCCCAAGTAACTTAAATAATTTTGATTTTTCATCAATTATAATTTCGTGATAATTAATCCATCCATCTTCTTCAATTTGATGATTAATACTACTATTTTGCAAATTTTGCTTCAAATCTCCACCTTCTGCTACATTAATTATTTGCATGCCCCTGCATATTCCTAATATTGGTTTAGCTTCTTGTTTCATTAAGTGGTATAAAGAAATTTCTAACATATCTCGTTTGACATCTGGCTTCAAAAGACTTAGATTCTCATAAAGTTGCTCTGATTTGTTATGTTGTCCATAATTGTTAGGACAAATATCTTGCCCACCAATTAAAAGTAGACCATCAAAATCTGCTATTAATCCCTCAAGTTCTTCTGTAGATAGTTTAACTATAGGTAAAATGATTGGAATTGCTCCAAGTTCAAATAAAATTTTGTAATATTCTTGATTAACTCGACATTCTATTTTTCTTTCCTTTTGTTCAGTGCCCACAATTAAAATTTTTGGTTTCATATGTATTTCTCCTTTATATAAGAAATTCTATTACACTTAAATTAAATAAAAAAGGTACAAATATTAATATATACTTACCCTTTAAAATTTTCCGTTAGATTCTTTCTTATCTAGAGAATAAAGTTAAACAAGTTAACAATAAGAATTTACTCTATACATATTTTTCTAAGTGAGACTTAACTATATATAGATTGTTAGCATTTAGTAGTTAGTGAAAAGCAAAATGGCTGATTCAATCTAGTAACTCTTCATGGTAATCTTTAAAAAATAAAAAAATGATTATCTGAGGGCATCACAAAGTTGACGTAGTGAAAACTACGAAAAAATTTAGCTATTCAGTTAAGAGGTTCAAGCAATTCGTTTTAAGGTTTTAAGTTTGCGATAGGACTGGCTGTTATTTGAGTTTATAGCAGCAATAGCAATTGATAAAAGAGAAATATGAGTGAGGGTAGTCAAATTCCTAACGGAATTTATATTTTTTACCCACATACGCTCTTGTCCAGCATTTTTAAAGCGAGCATTGTATCATTCGCATTCTGTACGTAAAGAGTAGTTTTGTTTGAATGTTTTACGCGTTCGATCAATAGATAGTCTTAAGTCATCAGGAATCTTTTGATATTTTGTACAGCCACGATTTTTCTTCCCATTTAGGAAGTTCTTATGGTTACAAGGACAATGACCAACATTAGATCATTTAAACGGGCAACAAAATTTTTGTCGAGTACGACCAGCATCTGAAAATTTTCCATCTCGATGCATAGCTAAACCAGCTTCACAAATGGGACTTCCCTTAGGTAATGTTTTAACTGTTTTAGTTCTTCGTTTGTTTAGTGGGATAAAACATTCCCCGTTATAAAGATGTGCGACTTAGTTATAAATCGCTTTCGTATCGTATCCTTTATCGGCTAAAAAAGAGCATTCAGTAATGGGTAAAAAAGAATGAGTATCCGCAAGGATACTAAGTGCAACGGTTGAGTCGGCAACATTTGCGGTAGTTGTCAATTCAGCGATTGGAAGTCCAGAGATACAATCAACCAATACATGATTTTTATATCCCCAATAAAAGTTGTATTTTCGTACATTTATCTGGTTTGAAGCAGAATGAACACCGATTTTACAATCAGAATCATTGGTTGGGACAGTTTCCTTCTTGAATTTATCACGGGAAAAAGATTTGGGATTATTAAGAGTTGTATTCGCAGAAATTGGCGTAGAGTCTAAACCGATAAAAGAAGTATCAATAATGCCTTTATCTGCAAGTATGAGTACTTGATCCTGCATAAGGTCGGATAGAATTGTATGCTCTAAATTTTTTAGGAATCTGTCGAATGACCAGTAAGAAGGTAAGGTCTGGCAATATCAAATCCGCAATAATGAGCAATCAACAGATTATTATTCAAATGATCTAGAAGTTCAGTAATCATAGGAAAACCTTCAGTTTTCATGACAATAAAAGCACAAATCATCACATGAGCGGAGTAGCCTTTACGACCAGTTTTAGGATATTCATCAATTGTTGATAAATCTAAATTTAGAAACAATTGATCATAAAATCGAGCGACAGGCTGCGAAGTAAAAAGAGATATATCTTCAAAAATTTCTTGACGGTAGATACTAATCAGCTCCTTATAGTTTTTGGCAAAATTATTTTATCACTTGGAGCTGATTGTTTCTATAAATTGGAGTGATAAAGGGAGTAGTCATATCCCTGAAACGTGTATGAATAATGGGTTTTAGACGTTTTGCACATGGCTATTTAGTGGTATTCATGGAGGTGAAGCTTTGGCATTAACTTGGGAAAACAGGAATTTTGAAAAAGGATTGTTAACAATCAATAAACCATCATCACTAACTAGAAATGGTTATTCTGTCTTACCTCTCAAGATAGAATCTTCTTATAGAGTAGTTTCTATTGATGCTAAAACATGTAAAATTTTAAAACACTGCAATTTAAATAAAAAGAATTTTTTTCTAAGCTAACACAAAAAAAAGAATATCATATTTTTAGATTACAGAGATGATTACTCATAATGTTAAGCAGTTTATCAGCACTACTCTAGATTATCAGCTTTTTTACAGGTATGTATACTTCTATGCTTTGTGAAGTAAGTGTACTTATGAAAGAAATACAAACGAGATTGCGTCAAGCTAGTCTAGGAAGATCAAAATCGATCTACTCATTTTTAAACAGTAAATAAAGAATATCTTAGTTAAAAAAACAACTATATTTTCTAATTTATAAACTTAAATCAAGGTCAAACACTCTATTCACTCAAATCACAAAAAAAGCTCTATCCTTTGTTATTCAAAGGATAGAGCTTTTAATTCAAAAATTATTGAGCGACTGGATAAACAGACACTTGCTTTTTGTCGCGGCCTTTACGTTCGAAACGTACTACGCCGTCTACTTTTGCAAATAAAGTGTCGTCTCCGCCGATACCTACGTTTGTTCCTGGGTAAATCTTAGTACCGCGTTGGCGATATAAAATTGATCCACCAGTTACAGTTTGGCCGTCAGCACTCTTAGCACCTAAGCGTTTAGATTCTGAATCACGACCATTGGAAGTAGAACCCCCACCTTTTTTATGGGCGAATAATTGTAAATTCATGTTTAGTAACATCGTCTGCACCTCCTATTTTTCATTGATAGTTTTCACTTGGATAAATTCATTATGTTCTTGCTCAACTGCTTGTAAACCTAATAATAGATTTTCCAAGAGAATTTGGGCAATGTTGGTTTGTTCCTGATTCGTATGCTCAATCATCTCCACATAAAGGTAACCACCTTCAGCTTCGTTGGTTTCTACGATCGGTTCAAAACCTGCTAAAGCGTTAATTCCATTGACAGTGCTGATCGTTAGTGCAGAAACTGCTGCGCAAACGAGATCGCTGCCGTACGGACCTGCTTCAGCGTGCCCTGAGACTTCAAAAGATAGAATTTGTCCTGCATCATTTCGTTTAAAAGAACTTTTAATCATTGATAGGCCTTCTTTCCTATACAACTTAAAAGAATTATGCGTTGATTGCTTCGATCACAACTTTTGTATATGGTTGACGGTGACCTTGTTTACGGTGAGTATGTTTTTTAGGTTTGTATTTGAACGTTACGACTTTCTTTTGTTTGCCGTGTTTTTCAACAGTTCCTTCAACAGTTGCACCTGCAATAGTTGGAGCACCTACTTTTGTAGATTCGCCGCCTACTAAGATAACTTCGTCAAAAACAACTTTTTCGCCTGCTTCTACGTCTAATTTTTCAACGTAAATTGCTTGGCCTACCTCAACTTTTACTTGTTTACCACCAGTTTTGATAATTGCGTACATGCTATAAAGCACCTCCTTCTTCTAGACTTAGACTCGCCATCCCAAGTGATGATTGCTCATACTTACAAACTTGTTCTGTGCGGTTGTAGCTGTGGAGACCACAATTACAACATTAACATCATATCAAAATTAGCGCTTGTCGTCAACGAAAAGTTCATGATTTCCAGTAATAGGGCTGTTTTCAGAAAAAGTTTGTTGTTATTTCTAATTTATGATTGACTTTGTTTTCCATGTTCATTATAATAAATTTTGTTGCGTTAGTATGCGCCAATAGCTCAGCTGGATAGAGCACTCGCCTTCTAAGCGAGCGGTCGGGAGTTCGAATCTCTCTTGGCGTATTCGATTTATCCGTTTTATTAAATAAGAAACAGCAGTCAGTAGATCTTTCTAACGACTGCTGTTTTTTTATTGTACCGTTTTAAGACAATTCAACTTTTCCTGTATATAATTGATAGTACACGCCTTTTTCTTCTAATAGATCCTCATGATTGCCGCGTTCAATAATTCTACCGTGATCCATTACCATAATCGCATCAGAATTTTGAATCGTAGATAAGCGATGGGCAATGACAAATACAGTCCGGCCTTTCATCAGACGATCCATCCCCGCCTGTACATGTTTTTCCGTTCGCGTATCGATGCTTGAGGTTGCTTCGTCTAAAATCATCACAGGAGGATCAGCAATCGCTGCTCTGGCAATTGCCAACAGCTGCCGCTGTCCTTGCGACAAGCCTTCGCCATCGCCGGTAATCACGGTGTCGTACTTCTCGGGTAAATTGTTAATGAAAACCTCCGCATTCGCTAATTTAGCGGCTTGAATGACATCTTCATCGGAAGCATCTAGCTTTCCGTAGCGAATATTTTCACGTATAGTTCCAGTAAATAAATGAGTATCCTGTAAAACAATTCCCAATGATCGTCTTAACGAGCTTTTTTGGATTTTCTTCACGTTGATGCCATCGTAACGAATTTTGCCTTCTTGAATATCGTAAAAGCGATTAATCAAATTCGTAATGGTTGTTTTCCCGGCACCGGTTGCACCTACAAAGGCGACTTTTTGTCCCGGCTCTGCATAAAGATTGATGTCTTTTAAGACTTTGTTTTTAGGATCGTAGCCAAACGAAACATCTTCAAAACGCACATCGCCAGTCAGTTCGGTATAAGAAACCGTTCCGTCCTCGTGAGGATGCTTCCAAGCCCAGAGTCCAGTTCGTGCTTCACTTTCCACCAATTGGTCGCCTTGCCGAATAACGTTTACCAACGTCACGTAGCCATCGTCAACTTCCGGCTTTTCATCGATCAATTGGAAAATCCGCTCTGCACCAGCTAAAGCCATAATTACGAAATTAATTTGTTGGGAAACCTGACTGATCGGCATGTTTAAAGAGCGACTTAATTGAAGAAAGGAAGCAATCATCCCAATCGTCATGCCTGAAATGCCATAGACAGAAAAGATTCCACCAATAACGGCTAATAAAACATACTGAATATTGAGCAGATTCATCATAATCGGCATTAAACTATTGGCATATTTATTTGCTTGCGTAGCACTTTCCCGCAATTCTTCATTCATTGCAACAAATTGGGAAATCGTCTGCGGCTCATGATTAAAAATCTTCACGACCTTTTGCCCGTGCATCATCTCTTCAATAAAGCCATTTACTTTCCCTAAATCTTGTTGTTGTTTGCCGAAATAGCGACCGCTGCGGCTAGCAATTGCACGAATCGTAACAATCATTAAGCCAACTGAAACAATCACCAGTAAGGTTAATGGCACGCTAATTGAAAACATTGCGATAAACACACTGATAAAGCTAACAAATGCTGCAATCAGGTTAGGAATACTTTGTGAAATCATTTGACGAAGTGTATCCGTGTCATTGGTGAAATGGCTCATAATGTCACCATCGGAATTCCCATCAAAGTAACGTATCGGCAAGGTTTCAAGGTGGGTAAACATTTCATCCCGAATCGATTTTTGCGTTCCTTCACTAATACGAACCATAATTAAATTATAAAACAGGTTTGAAACAATACCGACAGCGTAAATCAACGCCATCGTAGTAATAGCTTTTAATAAGCCTGAAAAATCCGGATTGCTCGTCCCCAGTAAAGGCGTAATATGATCGTCAATCACGACTTGTAAAAATAGTGATCCCCGAACATTCGCAAAGGTGCTTAAAAGAATAAAAATAAGAACTGATACAAGATGGAACTTGTAATTTTTGTACATATAAGAAAATAATCTTTTCAGTGTTCTGATTGGATTTTGGCTTCCGCGAACACCTTTTGTTTGTCCATTACGCATTCTCGTCACCAAATCCTTTCGCTTGAGATTCATAAACTTCCTGATAAATTTGGTTGCTTGCCAGCAACTCGTCGTGCGTACCGATCGCATTAATTCGTCCCTTATCCATTACAATAATTCGATCTGAATCTTGAACGGAAGAAACACGCTGACCGATGATAAAGGTCGTCGTTCCCGGAATTTCCTGACGCATACCTTCACGAATCAAGCGGTCGGTTTTGGTATCTACAGCACTGGTTGAATCATCCAAAATTAAGATTTTCGGCTTTTTCAATAAGGCACGGGCAATACACAAACGCTGCTTTTGACCGCCGGAAACATTATTTCCGCCTTGTGAAATCATGGTATCATATTTATCCGGAAACTCTTGGATAAAGCTGTCTGCCTGTGCGATCTTGCATACACGAATTAAATCCTCATCTGTTGCCTCTTCATTGCCCCAGCGTAAATTTTCTTTGATTGTTCCTGTAAACAAAACATTGTTTTGCAAGACCATACTCACTTGGTCACGCAGCGTTTTAAGGTCGTATTCCCGCACATCTCGTCCGCCAACCTCGACTACGCCTTTGGTTACATCATAAAGCCGGGGAATCAGCTGAACCAACGTAGACTTAGAGCTTCCTGTTCCACCGACAATACCTATCACTTCTCCTGATTTGATTTCCATATCAGCATCCATCAAAGCTAATTTGTCCATATCTTCGGCATAGCTAAAGCTGACATCTTTAAAACGAACAGAACCGTCTGACACTTCATAGACAGGAGCCTCGTTATTTTTCAAATCACTTTCTTCTGATAAAACTGCCGTAATCCGTTCTGCAGAAGTTCGCGCCACAATAACCATCACAAAAACCATAGACAGCATGTTCAAGCTCATCAAAATTTGCATCGTATAGGTAAACATGCTGACTAGCTCACCGGTTGTCAAGCTGCCGCCGACTACAAACTTAGCACCCAGCCATGAAATCAGCAGCATACAGACATAAATCGCAAATTGCAAAATTGGATTATTAAACGCCACAATACTTTGAGCTTTTGAAAAAGTTTTATAAATATCTTGAGAAACTGACTTGAATTTTTGATCCTCATGCTCTTCCCGAACGTATGATTTCACCACACGAATCCCTTGAAGATTTTCTTGAACCACATTATTTAATTTATCATAAATCCGAAAAACCTTATTAAAATTTGGGTGAGCAAAGTAAATGACCAGCGCTAAACCAATCATCAAAAAAGGCACGACGCCCAGATAAATCAACGATAAGTCCTTATTAATTCGAAACGCCATCGCCAACGAAAAGATAAAAATCAGCGGGCTGCGAACCAAAATTCGAATGATCATTTGATACGCATTTTGAACATTGGTAACGTCTGTTGTCATCCGAGTAATCAGACTTGAAGTAGAAAATCGATCAATATTCGAAAAGGAGAAACCTTGAATTCGTTTAAACAATTGATCCCGCAAATTTTTGGCGAAGCCAGCCGATGCTACAGCCGCATAACGCCCGGACATAGCCCCAAAATACAAGGCAATGACTGCACATACAAACAAAACAGCGCCATACATTAAAATGGCGTTTTTATCACCTTTTTCAATTCCATTATCAATCATCATGGCCATCACTAAAGGAATAATAATATCCAAAGCTACTTCGCCGGTTACAAATAAGGGCGTAATAATACTTTCTTTTTTATACTCGCCTACATTGGCAATCAGTTTTTTTATCACGTAATGCGCCTGCCTTTCTTGTCTATTTTTTTACTATTTTCAGATATTTTCTCTACCACTGCAAAAAAAACACTTAGCTCTGTTTCAGGAATATCTTCCACCAGCGATCGATTGAAGGTTTGCAGTTTTGAGATATTCTCCTTCACTTTTTGTTGCCCCAGTTCGGTCAAAACGATTGATTTAAGTCGATTATCATCTTTGCAGCTTTTACGCTGAATGAATGAACGCTTTTCCATCGTTTGCAGCACACCGGTAGCTGTTGAACGTCGAATATCAAATTCCTGTTCGATATCTTTTTGATAAACGGGAATCTGCTCTTTATTGCGACGATGAATAAAGTTCAGCATACTCATTTGGGTACTTGAGGAAGATGCGCCGTCTTCTTTTAAGATTTCTGCTGCTTTTCGGTTTAACTCGTTCGCCAAAATCCGAATTTTCAGCGCGACTTTTCTGTCCATATTTTCCCTCCTCATTAAATAGTTCGTGACCTAACTATCTTACGATAATTAGGTGGGCAGGTCAAGAGAGAAAGTGGTTTTTGTTTAGGTTTAGTGAAGATAAATAAAAAAACCGTTATAGACTCAGAAATTTCTGAATGTATAACGGGTGTATATCTAGTTTTTGTGCGTTAAATATTTTTTCACCAGAGAACTTATTCCATATATAATTAAAGTAATAAGTGAAATGATTTTAATTACTAAAGATAGCTTGAAAAAATTACTAGGATTATAACCGATCACAACTGTATTTTCCCCTTTAGGAGCTTTTAAAATTAAACTACCAATCTGTGATACTTTATAATCAGTTTTGCTGAGTTTTTTCTTATTTAGTGTTACGGTACTTCGCTTATAAATGCTTACAGGTAATAATACCTCATCATTGTTCGTTTCATTTTCCCAAGTTAATGCTAATTGATTCTTTTCAGTCACCGTTTTTTTCAGTGCTGTTTTATTATGCAAAATTTCTTCTGAGTAAGTTTCGTACGTATTAAACGATTTATCACTATACCTAGGTAAGTAATCTGAGGTGGACTTTGTAACAGTATTAAAAGCAGCGCCTAATGGATTGTGTCCACCAAAAGCTTGACGAATCTTTTCAGGATCACTTTCAAAAATAGTTGCAGCTTTATCAGTAATAGGCTGATCAGATTTCCAAGCATCCGCACTTGAAGCGATTTGCAAATTAACATTATTACAACTTAGTAGGGCTAAAGTAATGAAAAAAGCTAGAAAAAGTCGTTGTAAAGTAGGATTTTTTTTCAAACTTTCTTCATGTAACTTTTGCATCCTCATTCCCCAACCTAATAGCAATAAAATACATGCTACACATACAAAACGCTGTGGAAACTGCATAGATTGAATAAAAGTGAATTTTGCCGCAATACTATTCCAAGGTACAAATTTTGAAGATAGCAATAAAAAGAATAAACCGACTGAATGAATCAATTTCTCAAAAGAAGAAAGTTGTTTCCAAAATATGCCCGCTGAAACAGCTTGAAAAATAAAAAGAAAAGAAAAAATCAGCCCTAAGGCTGCCCAGCCGGGCGCTCCAATTGAAAATGAAGTGCTGTTTGACAGCATATCTTGAACTGCATATGGTTTAATCAGTCGGTCTCCAGATAGATCCAGCACACTGCCAAAAGTATTTGCTGAAAGTAACACTGCAATTAGAACCGCTAAAAGTGTATCTTTAATCATTTGCCATTTATTTTTGCAATAAATAAACGTATAAACATAAAAAGGAACTAAAGCCAACACAGCTAATACTGTTGAAAAAAGATGCACAGAAATCAATAGAGCAATTGGTAAACCTAACAATAAAGGTTTAATGGGTCGTTCTTTATGCTGAAACATATAGACAGCTGGAAGAAGTGCCAATGGTAAAAAGGCTGCCCCCCAACCAGAAAAATTAGTGACAAGTGCATAATAAGCAATCGTCGCTGTAGACATATAAAAAATAGCCGCAACAATTGAATATATATGAGAGATTTTTGCATACCGACACAACGCATACATTGTACTACCACTAACAAAGAAACACAGAAAAGAAGAAATTAACTGGAATTTAAACCAAGTTCCAACTATTGTTAATAGTAGCGCTTGAACAATTGCAAAGTCCATTCCATACATTGCATTAACTACTCTGCCAGACTGAGCAAAACCATACAATGATTGAAAATAACTAAAATGTCCTGTCGTTAATTGTTGACTTAGATCGTAAAAACGATTCATATGAAATAAAAAATCATTTGAAACAATTAGTGCATGTTTATAAAGCTGAGGTGAAACCATGAGAAAGGATAGTATGCCAATAATAAAGATTGCTTGCAATAGATTTTTTTTTGAGTGTTTGATTGCCGACCACTTAAACATTTCATTACCTCCATTTACTAGGTCTATCATATCATATAGTTTTTTCTTAGCCTACACATGGACGAAAAATTAATTACATTTAAATATGAAACAATATATTCCTGAAACAGAGGTCGCTTTTGCGTCAATGCTTTAATCGAAGCAATGCCACAAACACTCTTTCTTGAATTAGAAGATCAACTAGGTCGACCCACTTACCATCTAAAAAAGTCAGGAGACAACCGCTCACCTTTTAGCTGAAGCATTTGTCTTATTTCGCCGTCAATTGATCACCAATCAAGTGATTGATAATGAAGCGATATTTATTGATGGTACAAAAATTGAAGCAGATGCCAACAAATTCAGTTTCATCTGACACAAAGCGACCAATCGTTATTTTGGATAAGCAATCAAACGAATTCTATCAAACCCTTTATCAAGAAGAAATAATGTATGGCGCTATTTCAAATCAAAATGTAAAAAGAAGCTTTTAGAGGAAAAAACAGGTTCGATCTATCGGAAACGGAAGATCGAACCTGTACTAGTGTTTGGTCATCTGAAGGCTCATTTGGCGTTCCATCGTTTCCATTTACGAGGGAGAAAACGGGCAAAAATTGACATCGGCATGGCTCTTATGGCATTAAATTTAAGAAAATGAGGGAACTGTACGGAGAAAAAGAATCCTAAAGAAGAAAAAACAAGTCCGATTTTAATGGTTAATGTCAAAATCGAACTTGTTTTTTTTGGAGAAAGGACTACTATCCCAGTCTCGTCTGTTTATTTTTTAGATAATGGTTTTCTTTATGCAATTCGTTTCCACATAAAAACCGTAGTATATGGTTGTAAATTACTAGAAGAATCGGTTTTTCCAGCAAGAGCGGTTCCCCATGCTAAAGTCGTACTATCCGCTAAAGCCGTAAAATTATTTGCTCTGACATTTGCCTTATATTCAGGTATATCTTTTGATAAACCTTTATAAGCCAATGTAGTGCCAGTCATTTGAAGTTGAGCATAGGCTTTGCTTAGTCCATGATCATGTAATTTACTTCCACCTGTTTTTCCCAGAGAAAAATCTGTATCACCTTCGTCAACGCCAACTAGTACTTTTCCCTTGATTCGTTCCCACGTTCCTCCCATAAGAGTTGCTGGATTTGTAGAATTTAACGTTTGAAAGATCGCACCTACAGGATAAAAAATATCCAATAAATTTTTCCCATTTATTTGAATAGCATCTTTAAAATTCTTAACCCCAGCAATTTCTTCATCGCCTGTCTTTTTTACTACTGCTTCATCTAAATTATCAATCGCACTTACATGTGTTTTCGGATAAAGTAAATTTCCTTTTTCTTCTAATTGTACGATATCTGCCATTATACTGATCCCACCTTATTGAAAGTTATTGTTGGTAATGTATCTAATTTGGTTTTGTCAGCTGCACTCATAAGTCCAGCTGTTGTTGAAGTTGCAGGAGCTGTCGTTGTTGCATTGACACCGGCTGGGCCGGCTGGTCCTTCTGGGCCGGCTGGGCCGGGTTCTCCTTGTTCGCCTTTAATTGTTGTGATTCCCTCTACCGCACTTACATGGGTTTTCGGGTATACCACTACGCCGTTACTTTTCAATTCAACGATATCTGTCATACTGATCCCACCTTGTCTATTGTAATGCCAGTTCCTTCCACGCCTAAATCTTTTGCCGTCAATGTAATATCACCCGTTTTGCCATTAATGGATGTTACGCCGGTTCCTATTGTCGCTATATTTTCCAACCCAAGTACAGCATTTACATGTGTTTCTGGAAAGACTTGACGTTTGATGCCGGCTTGATCTGTTTCCATTACTTTTTTAATTTCTACTTCCGCCATTAAATGGATCCCACCTTTCGTAAATAGAACGTATCCTGCTGTTGACTGTCAATTTCAGCAATCACTAAAGCTGAATCTATTTTTTTATGTGCAACGGTTCCTAATTTTTCTACACTGTGATTCAAGCTGAACTTATCATCACGGATGGTACGGATGATGCCTGTTTCACTGCTTTTTAAAGTAAAATGAGCTTGCTTTAGCTCCTCAATCAGATTTAAAAGATTGCCCGCTGCTGCTTCATCTAAAATCTGTTTAATCGATGCAAACCATTGGTCAAATTCAGCTCTTTGCACCTTTGTCCATTCGTCATAGCGAGTTTGACCTGCAGCAATCCATTCTTGAAACTCACTAATGATGCGTTTCAGCTCTGCCTGAGCGACCAAATACCAGTCATCATATGTGTTCTGACATGTTTTCACCCATTCAGTAAAATAACGTAAAATTTCTTCAAATGTCCAAATGTAGTTGCTGTCTTGAATACCGTCATCATAAATACTTTCTTTGACCTGATAAGAAAAGTCTCTCGTTGAAAATTGCTGTCTCCAGCTTAAATCTTCTTTTAGCTCTCTAAAGCTGAAATAAGCGGTATTTTCTCCGACAGCCTGCATATCATAATTGGTCAATGTATATTGTAGCTTCCCTTTTTTCGCATCAATCACCTTGCTGACTTTTTGTTCAGATAAACCTAAGCTTGCATGATGTCCTTGCTTCACGCAGAAAAAGGGGGTTAAATTTGAAATGTCTTTCGGTTTCCCATTTTCCGTTACCGTCACATCCAGCACTTGCGAACCTTCATCAAACTGACGAATCACAATGCTGGGAATGTTGTCGTTTGGTTGTGTAATAGATAAAAAAATCGGATAAATAATCGACATTTACTCACTCCTTTCTATAACTAGTTATTTGGGTGGAATAATAATCGAACTAATTTCACTCGAACCAACCCATGCTCGTTCATATTTTCCTACAACTTGTCCCAAACCAATATTTTGTTCATAGGTTTGAAAAACGCCAGTTCCTACTCCTCGGATCACTCCGGTATGTCCGTAAGTACCATCCACTGCAAAGTTGCCAATATTGCCGCCTCGTCGCCAGTTAATGATTGCGCCGGTGACTAGATCCTGATAGGACGGATTGAATATTACCTTCCAGCCGACTGCCGCCCAATTATAGGCGCTGCCGATATCTGCCGCAGCAGAGGTATCACCAATTACATGGCTCAAACCATATCTTGTTCCTGCTCCTAAACCACAGCCACCCAAGAAGCCGGAATATTCTGCAGGAACTGCATAACATTGACCATTTCCTAAAGGTTGTTTATACAAGGTTTCTAAATGATCAAGGCCGGCTTTTCCGGTTGTCGTCGAAGCTTTGAGGTCTTTAAATTTATTGTACCAACTTTGTGCGTAGCCTTGTCTTTCCGGATGATTTTCCGCCGGACGTTCAAAATTTTCCTCAAAGACATAAGCAGCCAGTTGCGGATCACTTAACGCTTTAAACTGTGCGACAGATCCAGGTTCTACAGCTGCTAGCCATTGGCCATTATACATGCTCCAATCCAACAAACGTGCTTGACCTAAAAGTGAATTGTATTTATCATTGATTCCCGCTACGTTAATTAGACGTTTTACGTATTCAATACCATCAGATGTCGGACTGCCGACTAAGGGATACCTTGAACCATCCCACTGTACAAGTCCATAACCGGGTCCAACACCGTCTTGCAGGGTATCCGGATCCATCGTTCCGCCTGTTTCCTGTTGAACGTTGCCAAGTATGCCAGCGGCGGCCGCTTTGCTGTAGCCACTTGATAATAAAAAGGACCATAAATCCCAAGCAAATTTGTCCATTTGACTGGTTATTTCCGCTGGATAGCCGCCAGTTCCAGCACCGCCGCTATTACCGCCTTGCTGCCCCGGAACAATTTCTTTCCCATTTATGAAAAGCTTTCCTTTAATATGAAGATTTCCATCAATTTGCAAATCGCCATTATGCTTCCAGGTTGCTCTGGAATTAAGCTTAGGCTCTTCCATCGTGCTTTCTTTAGGGATTTGGATAACATAATTAGAGCCCTTCCCCGCGTTCTTACTTTTAGAATTTAAAGAAAATATGAAGCCCGGCTCTTGAATCACAGCAAAGCCATTTACCTGATTGTCACTTAACGTTGCACAAATGGTTCCTAAGGTTTTATCAACCAGCTTGTCTCTGAAAAGAATTGTTCCATCTAAAATCTTAATTTGGAAAGTTTTATCTAAAGTCTTAAACGTACAGCCTTCAATAGTTCGTCCTCTGATAGTGCCTGCCTGAATAAAATCAGCATTAAATTTACCATCAATTGTCCAAGCAGTTTTATAGTTGCCTTTGTTAAAATCACCATCAATAAAGCCAATTCCTTCGCTGTTCGCTACTAAAAAGTGATCACTCGTTTCAAGAGAATCCTTGTTCATCCAAACCATTTGATAGGGCTCGCGGCTTTTAGATTTACCCGTTTCAATTCCGTTCATTAACTTAATCGAACCGCCTTTAGCTCCGCGAATAATGTCATCCTGCCACTTGGATATTTCCTCAGAATCATAGAAGGTCATCTTTTTTTCTTCCAGTGTTTCTACATTGCCTTTTAACTCAGAAATGGTTTTTGACATACTCTGGGTAATATTATCTCCTAAGCCCGCTTCCACTTTACCGGTTAACCGATCAACTTTCACTTTAAAGATGCGTGTTTGGTAATGATAGCTGCGTTCGTGGTTATGAATCGTAACAGTATTTCCAATGGTATCGCCGCCAAGTATTTCGGTTTTAAATTGCGTCAGCGGACGTGAATATTCGATCAGCTCTTGGTAAGTTTGCTGTAATAATTTTTCCGGATCTTCTTCTTGGTCAAAAGTAATGACCTTTTCACGTTTTCGCATGCCGCCGTTTTTCAGCGGAATCCCATATAACTTCGTCATTTCAGGAAACTCCAACCAATTTTGCCCTTTAGATTTGTCCAAGGGATCTCCATTGGCTTTTTTCCATTCAATTGAGGTAAATTCGACGCGTTTGCCTTGACCATCGCCAACGTCTTCTCCACGACCGCGACCAATCAAGCTTGTATACACCTGATTGCGATCTTGTTCTTTGACAATGCTTAAGGCTTTGTCTCCGTAAGTGAATCGTTGATTACTTTTCTCGCCGATCTCCTGATAGACTTCCAGCCATTTTTTGGTAATACCAATGCCGTCAATTTCATATTTAAATAAAATTTCACAGCCCTTTGTCTGAATTTCTTTGAGTGCATCACGAACAGAGGAATAGCTAAAATCAGCTGTTATTAAGGGTAAGTCAGCCGCGACTTTGCCTACCTGCCATTCTGTTTCTGTCAGTAATTTTTCTAGTGTTGTTTTAATTGAGGCATTTTTAACCTGCAGATGTTTCACCACATAGGAATCTAGTTCATCTGGTGCAAAAGCTATCCCAACAAAAGAAAGCAGATTTTCAGCTTCACTATCAATAACGATCCGATACAGACTATAAACATTCGTTTCTTCTTTTACTGCCATATAAGATGCGTTCGTTAATTCTTTGTCATAAATAGTGGAAACATTTAATGTGTCTTTTAATAATTCTGACTGATTGGCTGTAATTTCTTTTTCCTGAATTACCTCAACCAGTTCACTTTCGTTTACGATTCGCAGTAAATGCTGATGCTCATCAAAAAAATAAACACTTTCACTCATAGCTGCACCTCCCGATAAGAAATTAGCATTGTGCCATTCGTACACGTAATCGTTTGTCCTTGCTCAATATAGAAATTCTCAAAATCACTTTCCAAATCTAATAAAAAGGTTTGATCAATCCCATTTACAAAAACTTTCCCTTTGAGAAAATCAAAAACAAGTTGATCGCCGGCATTCAGCTGGTAGCCGGTAATTTGAATGGATTTGTTTTCATTCTGAATTCTAATTGTACCGAAGCGTGCTATCGTTACTTCAATTTTTTCCGGGGTAATCGGATAGGGTAAATAGGTGGTAATCGTTCCATCAGTTTTTAATAACACTGCATATTTTTTAGGATCAGTACAAAGAATTTCTACGCTTGAAATGATCATATTGGTATCCCCGCGCACCTCATCTGAGGCTGCATATTGTCCATGATAGTGGTAGTCCAGCTCATCTCTAAAACGTATTTCGACAGGCTTTTCTCTATAGAGCAGCCGCATTAGCTGATGATACTTTTTCTGTACATCCTGAGCATCTTGACCGATTAGCTGGTACGTCACTTTAATAGTACGCGCCGGCAGCTTTTGGTTCAGTTTTAAACTGCCGACCTGTGTTTCTTGCGTTTCAATATCAAGAGACAGCATTTCTCTGCCTGTTACCGCTAAGGTACGATACCCTGCAATCATTTTTTCAATATAATTGCCGTCATACAGCATCGCAGAAGAAGGCAGAAATAAATCATCTTTATGGTTCTTTAGTTGTGTGTCTTCAAAATAGTACATGGTTTCTCCTCCTTCTAAAAAGCTAAATTAATCGCAGCGTCTTGCCCCATTGCTTCGGAAATATCCGCAACAAAGGCTTTGAACTGCTGATTGCCGAGTCTAATATTGAACGTGGCCGGCTGCTTACTTTGAACCATCTGCAGTTTACTACTTGATTGAACAGAAACCTCTTGAATGGTGTCCATATGCTGGTCTAAAGAGTCTAAGCTTGGCAGCATGATCTGCGAGGCCAATTTGTCCATTGGTTGATCGACAACATGCACATTACGCTCAATTCCAATAGCAAGTCCTGCTGGAAGCATCGCACCGACTTCGTCACGCATCCAACGAGAAGGCGAGTGAATCTTGAAGATACTTTTGAACGTATCGCCGATGCTTTTTCCAAGTCCCTTCACTGCATCCAAAGCCGCTTTGCCCATACCGGTGATACCATCGATTAAGCCTTTAATCAGGTTCATCCCGGCATCTTTTAAATCGGGCACTGCTTTTATAACTGTTTCCAACAGTTTTAGCATAATCTTCGCGCCAGCAGCACAGATTTTAGGAATACTTTCGCCAATTCCCTGAACGAGTGCCAAAATTAGACCCACCGCTGCCGATAAAATCTGAGGTAGATTGGCAAGTAAGCCTTCACAAAGCTTCCCAACGATTTCCACCGCTGCATCTAATAGTTTCGGTAAGTTCTCTGAAAGTGTTCGTACCAGAGTAGTAATAGCTTCTAAAGCAATCGGGATTAATTCTGGTAAAACAGAAGCAATTCCTTCGGCCAGTTTCGTCAAAATTTCAATACCCTTTTGAATAATTTCCGGTAAGTTCTCCGTAATTTGTGTGGTAAAGGTCTCCAGAATGTTTTTCACCGTACTGATGATTTGATCCTTGTTTTCAATAATGCCGTTTACCAATGCCAGTAATAAATCTAAACCGGTCATTAATAATTGAGGTGCTGCTGTCAGTAAGCTTGTGGCTAAAGACTCAATAATTTGCAAAGCAGCCGGAATTAATGTCGGTAAATTTTCGATCACACCTTGAACCAGTGCATTCAGTAAATCGATCGCTCCTTGCATAATAAACGGCAGATTCACTGAAATCGCTTCGGCTAATCCACTGACTAGCTGTGCACCAGTAGTAATTAATTCAGGAAGCTTTGTTACAATACCTTCTATAAAACCACTGATAAGCTCTGGTCCTTTGGTCGTTGCGGTTTCGATCATACTGCTTATTTGACCGCCAAATTCACTATCCAGTAAACCAAAGCCGGCTAAAGCCACTCCTAGAATTGCTGCCGGGCCCAACGCCTTCAGCGCAAAGCCAAAAACAGAGGTCAAGCCTTGCACCATTGTACTCAAAGCTGTTTTTCCTACATCAGTAGAGGTCTTAAGCGACTTACCAATCCCGCTGAAGGCTGTTGATAAAACAACTGAATTATTAACCATGCCAGTGATTTGACTGCCAAAGCCACTGAATTTAGCGCCTACATTGGCTAAACTGCTCCCTACTAAACTGGACATTGTAGAAAATTTTGCACCTGATGCAGCAACGGCCGGATGCTGACTACGAATATGCATGCCAGCAAGCTTCATCTGATATTGTGTATTTTGCGAAAAGTCGCTCAAATTCTTTTTCCAGTTTGCGATACTGCCGGCCATTTTTTTCCGTTTGTCATCAAAGCCTTGAACTAAATTGCCAAAGGATTGAGTTGTTGCGTCTACTTTACTGTTAATTTGTGCAAATATAGAGGTCTCACCGGCAAACATTTCCCCTAAGCTGGGCAGGTGTAATTGTTTTAGCTTGTCGTTAATCCCTTTTATCGCAGAATCGACGGTCGTCACCGCATCTGACAGATTCGGAGCTTGTACCACTAAAGCAAATTGGTTCTTTAATTTTTCCCCTAAACGATCGATCAGATTCGAAGCTTCCTGTGCCCCTAATTTAAAGTCATCAAAGCTTTGAGCATTGACAGAATTGCCGGAGAGCTTTTGTAGAGCTTCATATAGCTGATTGGTGGTTTGTGTCGCTTGATTGACAGTCGCTTCTACCTCTTTTATGGTTTTAAAAAAATTATTCTCAACCACAGATAATATCGCTGTTATTTCTTGTTTATTGCCCATTGACTTCCTCCTTTCTTATGAATTAAAGTTAGCAATCCAATCGTGCAGCTTCTCTTTATCAGGAGAAACTTTTCTTTGGCGTCCCAGCAGCTTTTCTTCTGCTTTTTGATAATCAAAGAATTTCTCAAAGGTTCGAAAAACCGGCTTGCCTTTTCTAGTTTGTCCAGCCATCACTGTCGCCCAGGCTTGTAGATGGATTTCAAATTGCCGGTCTAACTGCTTTAACTGATACGCTTTCATCCGTAATTCATACTCGGAAATCGTTAAACGATCAATCTCCTGCAGGTCGTCAATCGCTAAAAAACGCAGACAATTTAAGCGAACCTGTGCATAAATTTCGTCAAATGCTACGGTGCTTACACTTGAGCTTCTTCCAGCATTTTGGCTGTCATCATCCCGGTATATTCCGACTTTTTTAATTCATCAATCACAACTTCAAACAATTCCTTCGTCCCGTTTTGTTCTACATATTCTTCTAAAAATTTAACAGTCAGACGTGGCTTTTCTGTCATATTGGCAATCAATAAAACTTCAAATAATGTATCGACATCTGATATAAGCAGGTTCGAAACAATCGCTCCCACGCCTAATTTCAGCTGCATGCCGCTGCGTTCAATAGAGTAACGTTGATTAATTTCTTTTAAAAAGCCATAGCCGAATTTACAGCTAAATGTTTTTTCATTCATTGTTAATTCCATGTTATTTCCTCCTGATAATGAAAGCTGATTTTTGTCTTGCTTTCCTAATTTATGTGAAAGAGGCTAGAGCTTGCTAACCTCTCGTTTGCTGTCAGGTTTTGGTTAAGCTTGTGCTTGCCCTTCAACCTTCACTGTATCTTTAAATTCATAATCGCCGCCTTCAGTGGTATCGACAACTAAAGAAGCAAAGCCGTTTTTACCGGTTCCTTCAATTGCCCATTCAAGCGAATATTCCACTTTATTTTCGGCAGAATCGGTTTCTTCAAATGAAGTAAAATAGCCTTCAAAATATTTTGCTTTGTATTTTCCTTCGTTGGCGCCAGTGCCGATTTCTTTTGTATTAATGCGCCAAATTTGCACGCGTTTGTTTTCATCCATGGCGGTTTCTAATTTATCAATTTGAGTGGAACCGATTTTGTAAAGAGTCGTAGCTGTTACGGTTGTTTCAGTCGCTCCGGGTGTCACCACGCTGCCGTCTTTGGTAACCGTTGCTTCACTTTCTTTTGATTTTGAATAACCATTTTCTGTGCTGTAGGCTAAGCCCCAAGCTTTTTCATTTCCTTCATCTTCGGCTAATCGAAAACGCCAAACTACATCTACTCCGCTTAATGCTGTCATTTGTTGATTTCCTCCTTCAATTATTGCTTTTTCATTCGTTCAATTGTTTACGCAAGCGCTGCAATTGAGACGCAAGTTGATTCTTTTTCTGCTGTTCAGCTTTTACTCTTTTTTGCAGCTTCTTGATAATTTTTCCTTGTTTTTTGATTGCCTTATCCTGCTGCTCGAAAGAACTAATGTCCAAATCCCTGCATCTCCTCTCATTTAAAGTCACGGGCGACTATTTTTGTCAGTTGTCTTACCTGATGAACCAAGTATACAAAGAAACTTAACCACCAAACTCCCGCCATTCTTTTAAAATCATGTCAAATGTCTGTCACAATCCTTTCACTTTTTTTAATGAACACATTGAAATAAACGGTAAACTAGCATTAATATGGTAAAATAGTAAAAGCTTTGATCCCTCAGGAAAGGACGTGCTCAGATGTTACTAAGAAAATACAATGAAGCTTTTTCAGCCCTTATTCAGGACTATCAATTGACGGAACAACAGCTGATTTATACCGGTACACCAGAATTGCCACTTAAAATCGCTTTGACGAATCCTTTCATTCATCCCATAATAGGTGTTGAAGGAAAACAGCTTACGAATTTTTTTGTATTAGATGAGGGAAAAGACGTAGACTTATACACAAGTAATCAACAAGCGCTCTTGTTAAGAACCTTTTCCACAGATGCACGTTATCAAGGACGCGGTTATGCCAAACAAGTACTGCAGCTGTTGCCGGTATTTGTTCAAGAGCATTTTCCAGAAGCCAATGAACTAGTTTTGGCTGTTAATCAAAGAAATCTTCCTGCACAAAAACTCTATGAACGTAGTGGTTTCTGTTACACAAATAGGCATGTTGCCGGTCCTGCCGGCGAGCAATTAGTGATGTCTTTACCTTTACATGTAGTTTAGAAAGAAGGAACATGAATGGCAGCCAAAAAGATACTTGAAAATAAACGTTTTTTTTTACGAGAATTGACGATAGAGGATGTAACGGAATTAGGTGCTATTTTACAGGACGAGGAAACGATGTATGCGTATGAAGCGCCTTTTACGAAGGAAAAAGTACAGGAATGGCTGCATTGGAATCTGACCAGTTATGAGGAAAACGGTTTTGGTTTGTGGGCAATTATTGATAAAGCGACGCAACACTTTATCGGTCAATGCGGCATTGTTTATTCGGAGGTTGAAGGAGAAAAGCTGCTGGAAATCGGCTATCTGGTAAACAAGCGTTACTGGAATCAAGGCTATGCCAGTGCAGCGAGCTGTCTATGTCTGAATTATGCCGCCAATTATTTAAAAGCTGAGCGAATTTGTTCCATTATTCGTGACACAAATCTGGCTTCACAAAAAGTTGCCAGCAAAAACGGGCTGCAGGTTATTCAAACTTTTTATAAGGATTATTCTGGTCAGCCAGTTAAGCATTTGGTTTATAGTATTGATTTAACGACCTACAAGAAAAGAAAGTGGTGAAAATGTGCTGTTTTTAGATTATAGTCCTGATTTAAGTCCTATTGATTTAGAAATTTATAAATATGTAGCTGCTCATATGGATGAAGTTGTCTATATGCGCATTCGTGAATTAGCTAAGGAAACCCACAGCAGTACAGCCAGTATTTTGCGTTTTTGCCGCAAGTTCGGCTGTGAAGGTTTTTCTGAATTTAAAATTAAGTTAAACCTTTACCGCAAATCATTGGCAGAACCAGTGACGACTCATGCAGTAGATGAAACGTCGTTTACTAATTTTATCCAGCGTTCAACAGAAGCCTTTTATCAGGAGCGAATGCAAGCAGCAGCGAAGCTGTTATCGGAAAAAGAGCTGGTGGTTTTTATTGGGGCCGGCTCCTCAAAAATTATCGCGGAATACGGAGCGCTGTATTTTTCTTCTATTTTTAGTATGGCCTTTCATATCGAAGATCCGGTCAATCATCCGGTCAATTTTTTCAATAAAAGTATTGCGAAAAATGTCTGTGTCATTGCACTTTCTGTTAGTGGCGAAAACGAAGCAATTCTGAATTATTTAAACCATTTTATCGCAAACGACTGCTCCATTATTTCAATTACTAATAGTGAAAAATCAGCAATCGCTGCTTTATCGGATGTGAATATTCCTTATTATATTTCAACCGAACGAATCGGCGACAGCGATATTACCTCGCAGGTTCCTGCCCTTTATACCGTGGAATATCTGGCGAAGGAAGTGCAGAAAAAAAAATAAGAGAACTCTTTTTCAGAGTCCTCTTATTTTTTATTTAAAGAAAGCTGGTAAATATGCTTTGTGTGCTTCCAATAGTTCATCCATCACTTCTTTAGCAACATCCCCGCTTGTGATTAGCGGATTCATGGTAAATGCTTGTAATAAAGTTCCATAGTCGCCGGTCACAGCTGCTTTGATGGTTAACTCTTCCATTGCTTTCATTACTTGCAGTAAGCCGCGTTGTTCTGGCTCAAAGCTGCCGAAGTTGTATGGAACAGGGCCTTTTCCAGTAATAGTACATGTTACTTCAACTGCACTTTCAGCCGGCAAATCTGTAATGGTTCCATTGTTTCTCGTGCTGACTGTCATGGTTGTGCGTTTGTCATTGTAAATAGAGTTGATGATTTCACAGGCTGCATCACTATAGCGAGCTCCGCCGCGTTCTGCCAGTTGTTTTGGCTTGTAATCCAAGTTTGGATCTTTGTATAGTTCAAACAATTCATGCTCAATTTCTTTAACTTTTTCTGCACGTGTCCCATTGTTTTTGAAGTCTTCTAATTCTTCTGCCAGCATTTTATCAGTGTAGTAGTAGTAGTTATGATATGGACAAGGTACCATATGCAGGTTTTCTACTTGTTCCCAAATTAAATTGTTATCTTTAATATTCGCTACGATTGATTTTGCGTCGTCTTGACCGTACATGACTTTAATTAGTTCATCCGTTCGATCGTTGCCGTTTTTATCTGTAATTGTATGCCAATGTAAATGATTAATTCCTGCAAACTGGAAGAATAAATCACGATTGTCTTCGCCTAATAACGCTGCTTCTTCAAAAACAGCATTTACTGGAATGTTGCACAAGCCAACGACTTTGTCCCAATTACCATAACGTAAAACAGCTTCCGTAACCATCCCAGCCGGATTTGTAAAGTTAATCAACCAAGCATTTGGACATAGCTCTTTCATGTCTTCAACGATATCTAAAATAACAGGTACCGTTCTTAAGGCTTTAAAAATTCCGCCGGCACCATTGGTTTCTTGACCGATCATACCATGACTTAAAGGAATGCGTTCGTCTAGAATTCGCGCATCTAATAAACCAACACGTAATTGAGTGGTAACAAAATCGGCATCCTTTAAAGCTTCACGACGATCCAAGGTTAAATGAACCTCACAATCCACGCCAGCCGCTTTGACCATTCGTTTCGCCATTTCGCCAACAATTTCCAATTTTTCTTTTCCTGCTTCAATATCAACTAGCCACAATTCGCGAACAGGCAGTTCATCATAGCGCTTGATGAATCCTTCTACTAATTCAGGTGTATAACTTGATCCGCCGCCGATTGTAACGATTTTAATTCCTTTTGACATTGTGTGTCAGCTCCTTCAGTAATTTATCTGCTTTTAGTATAACGCCTGAACAGCAGAGAATATAGAGCAAAACAGAAAGTGGTTACACGAAAAAGAAGAAGTAACTTGTGACATCCAAGTAACGCTACGTTACAAAAAAATAGAACAAAAGCTTGTTTAACTTTTGTCCTTTGCTTATCCTATTAATCAATCATTTTACTCATTAAATGAACGTCTAAAAACTCACCGTCATCTGTCTTGGCGCCGCGCGGCATGATTGCTTCTGTTTGAAAGCCGATTTTTTCATAGACATGAATCGCTCGCTGATTCCGATGCTGAACAGTCAACTCTAAACGGCGAATGACTCCGCTTGCTTTGGCCCAAAGCAATAATTCCTCCATCAATAGGCTCCCCAGCCCAAAGCCCCAGTAATCTTTTAAAATACTGATGCCGATCTCACCGATATGCTCCATGCGTTTTTTGGAGGAAGCTTTGACTGACGCCGTTCCGACAACCTTTGCTCCATCCAGTGCAACAAACAACACATTATTGGGGGATTCATAAAGATTTGCGAGATTTTCACTCATTTCCTCT
Source organism: Enterococcus sp. UD-01 (assembly GCF_044909655.1). Lineage (NCBI taxonomy): Bacteria > Bacillati > Bacillota > Bacilli > Lactobacillales > Enterococcaceae > Enterococcus > Enterococcus sp. UD-01. The sequence goes on from NZ_JBIYEU010000004.1 coordinate 49,415, forward strand.
ACTGACATCTCCATCCCTTTTTCATCCATTACCAGAAAAGGGGTTTCACTGCCGATTACTTCCAATGTGCTCAGCACTTCTGCTGCATCACTAGGAATAGCTTCTCGAATTGTAAATTCGACTTTTGTCATTTCACTTCCTCCAGTCTTTGTTGAATTCGTTTTAAAAAGGCTTCGGCTTTAGGGCCGCTTGCTTGTAGAACCGCTTCTCGTTTTTCTAGATCAGCTGGATCTTTTTCAAGCGTAATTTCTAAATAATCAGCCGGCAAAAATTCGCCCAAAAGCTGGCCCCATTCTACAACCGATAAACCGTCTCCTTCAAAATATTCATCCAGTGCCAAATCCTCCGCACTCGCTTCAATCCGGTAGACATCCATATGATAAAGCGGCAAACGACCTGTTTGGTATTCTCGAATAATTGTGTAGGTCGGGCTTTTAATCATTTGCGTAATGCCAAGACCTAAAGCGATGCCTTTGGTCAATGTTGTTTTGCCGGCACCAAGATCACCGGAAAGAATAATCGTATCGCCAGCCTCAGCAACAGAGCCGATGTGTTCAGCCAAGCGTTCTGTTTCATTTGGATTATTAATTGAAATTTTCATTATCATCACCTGTTAATTATTGTTTACTGTTTTTATTCTATGTAGTGTAGTATACCGAACTAATGTAAAAATAACTACAATAAATTAAAAAGATGCTGAAAAGCACCCTAGCGGTTCTTTCCAGCATCTTGATTTTTTTAGTCCATTAATGTTTGAGCGGCAGTGATGATTGATAATTTGTAGATATCTTCTTCGTTCGCTCCACGTGATAAGTCAGAAACAGGTTTGTTTAAGCCTTGCAGGATTGGTCCAATCGCTTCAAAGTTACCTAAACGTTGCGCAATCTTGTAGCCAATATTTCCTGATTGTAGTTCTGGGAAAACAAAGACTGTTGCTTGACCTGCGACAGCTGAATCCGGTGCTTTTAATTGAGCAACAGAAGCGACGTAAGAAGCATCAAATTGTAATTCTCCATCAATTTCAAGATCAGGTGCTAAGCTTTTTGCAATTTTGGTAGCTTCAACGACTTTATCAACTTCTGGTGCTTTAGCTGAACCTTTTGTTGAAAAGCTCATCATTGCTACTTTCGGATCAATGTCGAAGAGTTGTGCTGTTTTTGCACTGTCTACCGCAATTTCTGCTAGTTCTTGTGCAGTTGGGTTAACGTTAATGGCGCAGTCTGCAAAAATATATTTTTCTTGATCGCGACCGCGAACCATGATCATAGCACCACTGGTACGGCTTACGCCTGGTTTTGTTTTGATGATTTGTAAAGCAGGACGAACTGTATCACCTGTTGAGTGAATAGCGCCACTGACCATACCATCGGCAATGCCCATGTACGTTAACATTGTACCGAAGTAGTTTACATCTTTCAAAATTTTGCGTGCATCTTCATCTGTTACCTTGCCGTTACGACGTTCAACAAATGCTGCGACCATCTCTTCCCAGCCTTCATAATTATCAGGATCAATAATGGTGAAGTTGGATGTTTTAAGACCGCGTGCATGTGCTGCTTCAACAATCGCTTCTTGTTTACCGATCAAAATAGGTTCCATTAATTCTTCTGCTTTCAAGCGAGCAGCAGCTCCTAAAACACGAGGATCTGTTGCCTCTGGGAAAACAATTTTGATATTGCGGCGAATGACTTTAAATTTTAAGCTATCGAATAGTTCCACGATATACCCTCCAATGATTATTTATACTCATTAATCATACACCATTCTTTAAGAAAATAACAGTTATTTCTAGCTGTATCAGTTGAAAAAACACTAATTCTAATATCACACTTCAAAAAACAGCAAACTGCACTATAACAGAAACATCTGTTTTATGACACTGTATCAGGCAATTGCCAGTTTATTGGCGTTTCTCCCAGCTGTTCTAATGCTTGATTGGTTTTTGAAAAAGGTTTTGATCCGAAAAAGCCCCGATGTGCAGCTAAAGGACTAGGATGCGGCGATTTAATGATGATATGTTTGTTTGTATCAATCATTTTAATCTTATCCTGAGCCGGTTTGCCCCACAAAATAAAGACAATTGGTTTTTCCCGTTCATTCAGTTTCTTAATGATAGCATCCGTTAGAATTTCCCAGCCTTGCCCTCTATGAGAATAGGCTTGGCCGTTGCGAACGGTCAGAACAGTATTCAGCAACAACACACCTTGCTTGGCCCAGCTTTCCAAAAAGCCATGTGAAACGGGCGGATAGCCTAAATCATCCTGCAGCTCCTTATAAATATTAACCAAAGAAGGCGGAATTCTCACACCCGGCTGGACTGAAAAGCTTAAGCCGTGCGCCTGATTAGGTCCATGATAAGGATCTTGTCCTAAAATGACAACCTTCACCTCTTCGTAAGGTGTTAATTCTAATGCAGAATAAATATGATACATGTCTGGATAAATGGTTTGTTGACTATATTCCTGCTTTAAAAATTCTCTTAATTTCAAATAATACTCTTTGGAAAATTCATCTGCCAATACCTCTTGCCAGCTATTATGAATAATTGTTTTCAACGATATTCCTCCTTTAGTTTTTACTGATTTCCCCTACATCTAATCTGAATAATACTACTTAGAGTGCTGTTTCATATGCATCTTTAGCATAGCTGATATTTTTTAGGGTGACAAGTAATTTTTTTCTGCGCTGAAATAGAAAAAACATGGTAAACTATAGATATGTTAAATAAACGAGGAGTAGAAAATTTTATGATTAAATTAATAGCTTCAGATATGGATGGAACCTTATTAAATTCTACAATGGGGATCTCCAAAGATAATGCTTCAGCAATTCGTGAAGCAGAACGTCTTGGTATCGAGTTTATGGTAGCCACTGGTCGAGCTTATACTGAAGCAAAACCAGCGCTGGAAGAAGCGGGCATCGATTGTGCCATGATTACCTTAAATGGAGCAGAAGTTTTAGATAAAACCGGCAAGTCATTGTTTACAGCCGGCATTGAAAAGCAAGTTGTGGCTGATGTGCTGGATATTTTAGACGCCCATGATATTTACTTTGAAGTATCTACAAATAAAGGAATTTATTCTGAGAGACAAGAAAAACGAATTGAAAACTTTGCTTCTCATATAGCGACTACGATGCCTCACTTGACTTACAAGGTAGCTATTGCGATGGCTGCTGCTCATTTGTCTTTATTAAATATCACATATATTGAAGACATGCGGACATTGATTCAGCAGGAAGATATTGAAGTCTTAAAAATCATCGGCTTTAGTATTGACGGCCCTAAAGTGTTAGCGCCAGCCAGTGCTCAAATCAGACAACTACCTGATTTAGCAGTAACTGCTTCCGCTCAGAATAATATTGAAATCAACCATAAAAACGCCCAAAAGGGCATTGCTGTTGCCAGAGTAGCGAAGGAACGCGGCTTCTCTGCTGAAGAGGTGATGACAATCGGTGATAATTTTAATGATGTTAGCATGCTGCAATGGGCCGGTGTTAGCTTTGCAATGGGCAATGCCGAATTAGAAGTCAAAGAGCACGCAAAATATGTTACCTCTACAAATTTGGAAAACGGTGTAGGCGAGGCTATTTTACGGGCAATCCGAGAAAATTTATAATTATTGTTTGAGCGAAACGAACGACGAAAAGAGGTGAGACAAGGTGTCCGAGTTTTTTATCCAAGAACAACAATTAAGTAATGTGACGCGTACGATTGTCAAAGACGAAGACGGCAAGTCTCTTTTCTTATTGGTCGGTCGTTGGGGTACTCGTGGGGATATTCTCTCACTTTATGCGATGAATGGCGAACTGGTCGCTCGCGTGAAACAGACCTCTTTTACCTTTGGTTCGCGCTTTGAATTGTATAAAGGCTTTGAAAAAATCGGCGCAATGCGCAAAATTCTAAATTTACATGCAGATTTTTATTACGTTCAGCAGCTGCACTGGACAGTCCTTGGCGACATTAAAAACCATTATTATTCGATTTATCATGTAAATCAAAAAATTATGGAAATGAGCAAAGCCACTTTATTTTCCGGCAATTACTTTTGCTTAAATGTAGCCGATGATCAGGATGCGCCCTTATGCATCTGTGTTGCCGCTGTACTGGACTATTGGTTATATAATCGTAAGAAAAAAAGAAACAATAAGCCGACACTCGGCTGGACAACTTGTTAAATAAAAAGATCAGCGAGTCTATTCGCTGATCTTTTTTTGCATATGATCGTAAAGATGACCACTGATCATTACTTCAGCGACATCTTTAAAGCCTTTGCGTAAATATAAACGTTTCGCATTAGGATTGCCCTTATCCACACTTAGTCCTAAAATATTTTTACCATCTCTTTGCACAATTTTAGGCAATGCGTCTAATAATTTTGAGCCAATTCCCAAGCCGCGATATTTTTCATCTACAGAAATTGAGTCTAAATACCATTCATCTGGCAATGTCTCAGGGTCAACGAACATTCTGATTTCCTCATCTAAATGATATTTATGCAAAACTTTCTTCAAGGGCTTGTCAATAATTGCTTCATCTTCATGGGGATAACCAAAAGCAATTCCGGCTACTTGCCCTTCATATTCACAGATTAATCCGCGTTTATAGCCGTAGCGATAATCAGGATCTGCAACAGCTTCAGCTAGAATTGTCAAAAGCATCTCTTCTGAAATGATTTCTAACAAAGGCAATTCCATATCCTTTAAAATAACTAAAATTAATGGAGCAATCGCTGGTCCATCTTCTTTTGTTGCAAAACGAATCATTGTTATTCCTCTCTTTCTTTATAGCAGTGTAACATGTATTTTTTGGCGGCGCATTAATTCTTATTTTTTTTAAGATACTTCTAATAATTTGCACTAAAAAAGACACTCGCAAGGAGTGTCTAAACAAATCTGTTTTAACGAATAACAACTTTAACATTATTTCTGCGGCCCCAAGTAAGACATTGGTCAACCGTTGGGAAATGAACATCAATAATGTTTCCTTTAATGGCTCCGCCTGTATCGCCGGCAATCGCCATACCGTAGCCTTCAACTTCAACAAGTGAACCTAAAGGAATGACGCTTGGATCGACTGCAATCACATTACTTTGAGAACGAAGATCAATCCCGGTTGCTGTGATGTAGCCAGAGCCTGCTTCTCTCCATGAATACGCAGTTGACTGCATGTAAAGAACGCGACCGTTGGTAGTGTCGTTGCCCCCATTGCTACTGCCATCCGTATTCGTTGTTTCATCTGGCTGTGACGGTGGCGTCACAACTGGCGTTTCATCACTACTTGACGATGAACTAGAAGACTGGCTTTCTGATGAGCTGTCAGCAGCTGAACTTGATGCTGATTCGGCTTGCTTCTTAGCTGCAGCTACCGCTTCTGCTTGCTGCTTTTTAGCTGCTGCGGCTGCTTTTTTCTGATTATCAATCCGTTGCTGCTCTGTTTGTTTTTTGTCGGCAATTTGCTGCAAGGTTGCTTGATTAGCAGATAATTGCTCTTTTAATGCGAGAACTTGTTCGTCCATCGCTGAAGCTTCTTCCTGTAACTTAGCTTCGTTGGCTTGTAGCTCTGATTGTTTATCTTTTACAGTCTTTTGAAGCTCAGAAAGTTTTTCTTTATCTTTAGATAAGCTATCTATTTTTTCTTTTTCTGCATTTTGTAAAATGGTCATTGCAAACGCTCGATTAAAGAATTCTGATACATTTTCAGCATCTAATAACACCTGCCATGTACGCTCTTCCCCATTGAGCTGGATATCCTTCATACGATCTCCAACGATTTCTTTACGGCGTGAAATACTCTTTTCAGTTGCTGTAATTTCGGCTTTAGAGCTTTCGATTGTTTCAGCAGCCTTGGAAATATCTTTTTTGAGTTTTTCAATTTCAGCGTATTTTTCATTAACATCATTTAAGGCTGTATTGATATCATCATTAAGCGCCTTTCCTGTTTGTTCAGCTTGTGCTTCTTTCTCTTTTAAGTCATCTAGCGACTCTGCAAAAGCACCGACTGGCAAAGCGGCGTTTATTAACATGATAACAGCTAAAAATGGTATCAATTTTTTTACCTTCACTGAATCCAACACCTTTCCTAACTAAATCCAACTCCACCTATTATACTAATCAATAGAGGCTATTTTATTTCAGTACTGTTACAATTTGTTACATTTTATCGAAAAGAAGCATTTTCTGTAATATTTTTTGTTCATCTACTTGGCATTTACTGCGAGCTTTTTGCGGATGAACAGCCAACTTAAAGCGTTTCTCATGATCCTAAGACACTGTTACAAACTGTTATACTTATCAAATAAAATCACTTATTTTTTGGAAATTTATTCATAATTTTTCTTACTTCTTCAGGATTAAGTATGTTTTTTAGGGATAAATTAGGGTAGTTTCTTACCCAACGTTTTTGGCTAAAGTTCATATGTGTCATAATATTTTTGATTGCCGGTATTTCTTTAAACTCCTCTAAACGGACAATGCGCTCGGTTTTCTTTGCTTTTTTCCGATCATTCAGTTCTTCTGTAACTGTTTCTTTTAGCTCGGAAAGATTCGCGGACAGCGCACCACGTTTTTCATTTAGCACATTCGATAACTCTTGTCGCTGTTGCTCAACTGCAGCACTAATTTGAGCAGTCGCTTTTCTGAAGCTTTGCATATTTGCTAATGTATAAATTAAATCACACATTAATAGGAAAAGACAAATGATAGGCAAAATAATTCCAAACTTATTGGCTAAAAAAGTTTCCAGCAACATGATTTTTGGGTGAATCACACGTACAATTAGCACACAGCCAACACCCCAAAACAGTGAAACCGGCAATGCCACCCGTCCATTGATATTTAAAGGAACATCTTTATAATCCCACCAGGAAGCATGAAACATTTTTTCCAAACCATAACTGGTCAAATATTCTAAAACAGTTACTAGGATCGTGGATAATAGATAAAGGACAACGATGTTTTGCTTTAGCGGCTCTAAAAAGTAAAGTACGCCTAATATACCGAAACCATAAATAGGGCAATATGGACCCAACAAAAAGCCGCGATAAATAAATTTCCCTGCTTTTAAGGAACAATAAATCGTTTCCCAAAGCCAGCCGATAAATGAGTAGATGAAAAATAATAAAATGACTTTAATAAATTCATTCATAATTGTTTTCTCCTTCGAAGTTAACTTGCTTTACTCATTGTAACAAATAAACAAGACTTTAGGCGAGCGACTTTCTTTGAAACGAAGATTGATATACAATAGGGAGGAATAAATTTGAAGGAGGGAAAAGCTGCTTCATTTATATTTTCTAAAGTTTTGTATAAATGGTCAATTTATTCTAGTTTTATCAGAAATATACGAAAAAATTAGCTTGAATTGCTGTGAATCACAGTGAATGAAATTGAGCTGATGATGAACAGTACAGGACTTGCTGTGAATCACAGTAAATGAAATTGAACTGATGATGAACGGTACAGGACTTGCTGTGAATCACAGTGAAAGAAATGAGTTGATGATGAACAGTACAAGACTTGCTGTGAATCACAGTGAATGGAATTGAGCTGATGATGAACAGTACAAGACTTGCTGTGAATCACAGTGAATGAAATTGAGCTGATGATGAACAGTACAAGACTTGCTGTGAATCACAGTGAATGGAATTGAGCTGATGATGAACAGTACAAGACTTTCGTAAGAAAGTGTTGAACCTTAGCATTAATTATCCAGCTGCACAAATCAATCTTTAGGAAAATAGATAAATTGCCAGTGAGACAAAAAGCGTCTCAAAGCCAATTTCCTAATTTTCTACAAGATTAAGCGTATTTGTTCCGCACTTAGTGTTATCCAACTGCATGAGCCAGCCTTTCGGGAAAAAGATAAAAATAGTTTGTGGCAGAAAGCGCCACAATCGATTTTTCCTATTTGCTGAGAATCACAACGAAAGAATTGAGTTGATGATGAACAGTACAAGACTTTCACAAGAAAGTGTTGTACCTTTCCGAAGAGCTGGGCAAGCCTGTTCCGCTTTTAAATTATCCAGCTGCATGAGCCAGCCTTTCGGGAAAAAGATAAAAATAGTTTGTGGCAAAAAGCGCCACAATCGATTTTTCCTATTTGCTGAGAATCACAACGAAAGAATTGAGTTGATGATGATCAGTACAAGACTTGCGTAAGAAAGTGTTGTACATTTTTTTACAAGGCTAAACGGGCTCATTCCGCTTTTAAATTAGGAGGTCTTTATGTTTGGTTTATTGAAATATGCAAAAAAATATCGGAGACAGATTATTCTTGGTCCATTTTTCAAATTTTTAGAGGCTTGTTTTGAATTAGTACTACCATTATTTATGGCTAGTTTGGTCGATCAGGGGATTCGTCAGAACGATCGAGCGTATGTTTTGGAAATGGCTGGTTGGATGCTCTTGATGTCAGTTATCGGTTTGGTTTGTGTGCTGATTTGTCAGTATTATGCGTCAGTAGCTTCTCAAGGTTTCGGAACAGAATTGCGCAATCAGCTGATGCGCAAGATCAATCAGCTTTCTCACGCAGAGCTAAATAGCTTTGGCACTGATACGCTGATTACCAGAACGACCAATGACATCAATCAACTGCAAGTTGCCTTGGCGATGATGATTCGCTTAGTAATCCGCGCGCCATTTCTAAGTATTGGTTCAGTTATTATGGCCTTTTATATTGATTTTCAAATGGGCTTGATTTTCCTCTTGATGCTTCCTGTATTCTGTCTGGTTCTTTATATCATTATCAAAACCACCGTGCCCTTATATAAAAAAGTTCAGGAAAAATTAGACCTTTTAAATCGTCAAATCACACAAAATCTTAGCGGCGTACGTGTCATTCGAGCGTTCGCCAGAAAAAAAACGGAAGAACAGCATGTCAATAAAGTAACGGATGATCTTTCTGCTATCTATATTAGAGTGTCCAATATTTCCGCTTTGTTGACACCTGCCACAACTTTAATTATGAATTTAGGGATTTTGGCACTGCTTTATTTTGGCGGAATTAAAGTATCTATAGGTAACTTAGAGCAAGGTCAGGTGCTGGCACTAATCAATTATATGAACCAAATGCTTTTGGCCTTAATTGTTGTATCAAACTTAGTCGTTATTTTTACACGCGCCTCTGCTTCTGCAACGCGTGTCAATGAAGTCTTATCCGTTTCCCCTTCTATTCAAACGGGAGCAGAAAATCCTGACGCTGCAAAAATTCAAGCAACTGGCATTGTTTTCGATAATGTTTCTTTTCGTTACCAACCAACAGCGGGTCTAGCTCTTTCAGCTATTTCATTAACGATTCCGGAGCATACTGTTTTAGGAATCACAGGACCTACCGGCAGCGGTAAAAGTACATTAACGCAATTGATTCCCCGTTTTTACGATGTAAGTGAAGGAAATGTTTTTGTTGGCGGGCGCAACGTACGTGATTATTCTTTGGAGCAATTACGTGCAAAAATTGCAATGGCCCCTCAAACAGCCGTCCTCTTTACTGGGACTATTCGTGAAAATCTACAGTGGGGCAAAAGCGATGCAACAGATGAAGAATGCTGGCAGGCCCTGGAAACAGCACAATGTCGAGACTTCGTAGAAAACTTAAGCGAAGGTCTGGATACTCCAGTTTATGAAGGCGGGAAAAACTTCTCCGGCGGTCAAAAGCAACGTTTGACTATTGCCAGAGCCTTGATTCATAAACCAGAAATTTTAATTTTAGATGATTCACTGAGTGCGTTGGATTATCAAACGGATTTGAATTTACGAACTGCTTTACAACGAGATTTAAAACATACCACCTTGATCTTAATTTCGCAGCGGATCAGCTCGATTCAAGAAGCAGATCAAATTCTAGTTCTCGATAGCGGCAAACAGGTCGGCTTGGGTACCCATGAGGAACTGCTGCAAAATTCTGCTGCTTATCAAGAAATTGTTGCATCACAAGAGGAGGTAACGGATGATGAAGACTAAAAAGAAAGCTGGCGTATCCTTGCGACGCTTCATGCCTTATCTGCTTCGGTATAAAAAAGAAATGATTGCTTCAGTGATTCTTGGGATTTTTAGCGGGTTGACGACTGTTTTAATGACTTATTATATTGGGAAATCCGTTGATACTATGATTGACGATGGTGCAGTGGACTTTACGATTTTAATGCAGCTTTTGGGTTTACTGGCTGGCATTTTAGTGATTACTGTCGTCAGTCAGTGGTTGATTCAGCGGCTTGGTAATCGCGTTTCTTATCTTAGTGTAGCCGAGCTGCGTAAAGATGCCTTTGCTCATTTGAACCGACTGCCTTTAAATTATTACGACCAAACGGCTCACGGCGACATTGTCAGCCGCTTTACCAATGATATGGACAACATTTCAGTTGCCTGCTCAGCAGTTTTTAATCAGCTGTTCTCTGGAGCTGCGGTTGTAGTTATTGCCTTTTTCTTCATGTTAAAACTAAGTCCGCTGCTTACTGCGGTTGTACTAGTTGCCACTCCTATCATTTTTCTAGCGAATTGGCTCGTAGCTAAATCGTCACAGAAAAATTTCACTGCACAGCAAAAAATTGTTGGTGAGATTTCCGGTTTTATTTCAGAGATGGTCGGTAATCAAAAAATCGTGAAGGCTTTTCAACAGGAACAGGTATCGCAGGAGCGGTTCGAAGCATTTAATCAACAGTTATACGTTCAAGGTCAGAAAGCCCAGTTCTCTTCTTCCTTGACTAATCCGCTATCCCGTTTTATTGACCATTTGTCTTACTTATCGATTGGTCTAGTAGGGGGATTATTGCTATTAAGCGGTAATCAGGCGATTACTATTGGGATTATTTCTAGCTTTACGATTTACTCAAGCCAATTTTCAAAACCATTCATTGAAATTTCGGGAATTACAACTCAAATTCAAACAGCCTTAGTTGGTTTGGATCGAACCTTTGAAATCATTAGTCAAACGGAAGAACAACCGGATGGCGTTCATGCACTAGTTTTAGAAAATGCGAAAGGAAAAGTTGAATTCAATCATGTCGATTTTGCTTATGTGCCTTCTAAGCCCTTGATTACTGATTTTAATTTGACTGCCTTTCCCGGTGAAACGATTGCGATTGTTGGGAAAACCGGTGCCGGTAAATCTACCTTGGTGAACTTGCTGATGCGCTTTTATGAAGTTGATAAGGGCTACATTACAATTGACGATCATCGCATTACCCAAATTGCTAGAGATAGCTTGCGGAAAAGCTTCGGGATGGTTTTACAGGATACTTGGTTGTTTGACAGCACCATTCGGGATAATTTAACTTATGGCAATCCGCAAGCCACCGATGCTGAAATCGAAGCTGCGATGAAAAAAGCTTATATTTATGATTTTGTCACACGTTTGCCGCAAGGCTTAGATACGCTGATCGGCGCCAGCGGAATTAAAATTTCTGAAGGTCAGCGGCAATTAATGACGATTGCCCGCACCATGATTAGTAATCCGCCGATGCTGATTTTGGATGAAGCGACAAGTTCAGTGGATACATTGACAGAGAAAAAAATTCAGGATGCCTTTTTACAAATGATGGAAGGTCGAACAAGCTTCGTTATCGCCCATCGTCTTTCAACCATTAAAAGTGCGGATAAAATCTTGGTAATGGATCAAGGCGCTGTCGTTGAAATCGGCAGCCATAAAGAATTGATTAATAAAAAAGATGGCTATTATCACGCATTGTATGAGGCACAATTTAAAAACCAAACAGTTTAAACAAAAATCCTCGAAGGTTCCTGGGATGTGGGAACCTTTGAGGATTTTTTTATTTAGGAATAAATTGTTTATAAGGTAGTTTTTGATTCAAATAATACGTGGTTATGACTTGAATAGGGAAAAACACAAGATTTTTCACAATTCGAGGCAGCCACCAAAGTGGCTGCATTAAATCCACACCATACATCAAACCCAGCCACAACGGTGTTAAAAACAGCTGAACCAATACGGTTACTAAAAAAGTCGCCGTAATGATTCTTTTCCAGGTCAATGTTTTTCGGTAATAGAAATACCCATAAATCATTCCAGACAAAAACGCATTAAACGTGAATCCCGGAAAATACGGCCCTTTCCCAAAAAGTAACATGCCGATAACATCAGCCACCGCACTCCCGATCCCCGTCCAAAAAGGCCCAAATAAAAGCCCCATCAACGATTCCGGTACAAAAGTCAAACTTACCCGCAAAAATTGTGTTTCAAACGAAATAAAACGGGTAAAAATCACCATTAACGCAATCAATAAACTCAATAGCGTTATGGCATGAGCATTCATTTTCTTGTTCTTCAATATTAGCAGCTCCTCTGAGAAGCGCTACACAAAATATGCAGCGAATGCGAAAATAAAACCGCGTATGATTGGAAAAGCGGAACAGGCTTGCCCAGCTCTGACAGAAAAATAGGAAATTGAGACTAAGGCGCTTTTTGCCTTATTCGCAATTTATCTTTTTTCCGAAGAGCTAGCCTGTGTAGCTGGATCACGGAAAAGCAGAACAGGCTTGCCAAGCCCTTTGGAAAGGTTCAACACTTTCTTACGAAAGTCTTGTACTGTTCATCATCAGCTCAATTTCATTTCACTGTGATTCTCAGCAAGTCTTGTACTGTTCATCATCAGCTCAATTTCATTTCACTGTGATTCTCAGCAAGTCTTGTACCGTTCATCATCAGCTCAATTTCTTTCACTGTGATTCTCAGCAAGTCTTATACCGTTCATCCTCAGCTCAATTTCTTTCACTGTGTTTCACAGCAAGTCCCAACATTTCCTCAAAAAATTCTCTCAATCATACTTCGTCTAAAAGGCAACATCCCATCCTTTTAGCACTTAACGCTTTATTTTCTACTCTGTATTTTTTGGACAATGTCCATCAGCAATATAGCATAACTCTAAAGCTGCTGCAACCTGTACCAGTAGCTGTTAAAATGAAAGCGGCCGTTGGTCTGTTTCATGAACGATTTCTCTAAAATCCGCAAAGCCTGCTGCTAAGCCGCGTAATAAAATTTCGGCTGTACCGATATTGGTAGCTAAAGGAATCTCATATACATCACTCAAACGAATTAAGGCCGTCACATCCGGTTCATGCGGCTGGGCAGCCAGCGGGTCCCGTAAAAATATCACTAAATCAAGCTGATCTTCGGAAATCATCGCACCAATCTGCTGATCTCCCCCAAGTGGACCAGATTTAAAACGATGAACAGCCAGACCGGTTGCTTCTGCGACTTTCAATCCTGTTGTTCCAGTAGCGAATAATTCGTGCTTCGCCAAAATCGGTTGGTACGCTAAAGCCAATTTAACCATTAACTCTTTTTTACGGTCATGTGCAATTAAAGCAATTTTCATTTGTGATCCCTCGATTTTCTGGTTTTCTTTGATTATACCAAAAACTATTGTACGAGTTTCAATTTTTCTACTCATTATTTTATTCAATTGCTTCTCTTTCGTCTTTGGTTGTTTTGGCTATCGAATTTTAAAAATAGTAACTCGTTTTATCCCTTCTTCTTTTATTAACCTAATGTTATAATTAAATAGTGAAAAGTGATGTGCAGTCCGCGTCTGGAGGATTTCGTGTAGATATCCAAAAAGATCACCATGGTTGTCCACCTTATTACCATAATTTCCAATGGCAGTAATAAATTGATAAAGGAGTGATTGAAATGGATGCGAAAATCAAAAACTTATTATATTCTGTCGTTTTAGGATTAGGCATTATTGCTTCATTTTTCTTTGAGTCAATGCTGCAAAAATTTGTAATCACAATGATTGTCACAATTCTGTGTATAGGAATTTATTTATATAACAAAAAAGAAAGTCATAAAATAAATTAATGAAATAATGATTGGCCCAAATTTATTTTAAAGAATAACTATGTTCTATTAAAATATTAAATGATTATAGAGTGGAAAAATCCACTCTATTTCTAATTTAAACAATTAAAAATCTGCTTAGATCAGCTAACCATGCGTTCCTTTGTCATATTGCCGAAAGAATGACTCTTTTCTTGTGCAACCTTCCATTGAGAATATAGAACGCTTTCACGTATACTGTGATTATATTAAAAACAGAAAAGAGTGACTTATATGGTAGAAATGGCGTTAAAAAATGTTTATAAACAATATGATAATGCAAAAAGCTATTCTGTTACTGACTTCAATTTAGAGATTGCCGATCGTGAATTCATCGTCTTTGTTGGACCTTCCGGCTGTGGCAAATCGACGACCTTGCGAATGATTGCTGGCTTGGAAGATATTACCGAGGGTGAGCTGACGATTGACGGTAAAGTAATGAATGATGTCGCTCCTAAAGACCGCGACATCGCGATGGTTTTCCAAAACTATGCGCTTTATCCTCATATGACCGTTTACGACAATATGGCGTTTGGCTTAAAGTTGCGTAAATATGATAAAAAAGAAATTAAACAGCGGGTTGAAAATGCGGCTGAAATTCTAGGACTTACAGATTTTCTTAAACGCAAACCGGCAGCTCTTTCCGGCGGCCAGCGTCAGCGTGTGGCACTGGGTCGGGCGATTGTCCGCGATGCTAAAGTCTTTTTAATGGATGAGCCTCTGTCCAATCTGGATGCCAAACTGCGGGTTGCGATGCGCGCTGAAATTGCCAAGCTGCATCAGCGTTTAGAAACGACTACTATTTATGTTACTCATGACCAAACGGAAGCAATGACCATGGCCGATCGAATTGTCATCATGAGAGATGGCTTTATTCAGCAAATTGGTTCACCTAAAGAAGTCTATAATACACCAAATAATGTTTTTGTGGCCGGCTTTATCGGCTCACCTGCGATGAACTTCTTTACGGTTACGTTGAATAACGGCGTCATTCGTGATGGGCATGGATTGGAGCTTGCTATTCCTGAAGGCAAGAATAAAGTTCTGGTGGAAAAGGGTTATGAAGGAAAAACCGTTATTTTTGGGATTCGTCCGGAGGATATACATAGTGAACAGGTAGTTCTGGATGCTATGAGCGAGGCGGTCGTTCGTTCAGAAATCGTGGTTTCCGAGCTGTTGGGAGCAGAAACAATGCTTTATACTAAGCTAGGTGACACAGAATTTATTTCAAAAGTTGATGCGCGTGATTTCCATCGCCCGGGAGAAGTTGTTGAGTTGGCTTTTGATATTAACAAGGCACATTTCTTTGATGCAGAAACAGAGCAAGTGATCACGTTACCCTAAAAATAAATAATTAGCGCCAAAAGCCGGTGATAGTTTCCAGCTTTTAGCGCTTTTTTTAAATGAGCTTTTCTTTCTTTGCTGCAAAAACAGGAGTTGTTTGTTGCTCCATTTTTCTGGCTTGCGTGAAAACAGGCAGATCAAATTGTTTACTTAAGGCATTTGCTACAAAGTAGGCAATATTATAATCCACCAAGCTGTGAATCAATCCGCCAAAGCCCATTAATAAAAAGATGGAATACATATAGCCTTGAGAATAGTAGGTTTCAGGCAAATTTCCCATTGTATAAAAAACACTCACAACAGCTAATTCTGCTGCCGAATGAATAAGACCAATTCCTAGATTAAATAATTGAAATTTTCCATTAAACAACACAAATTTATTTTTGCTTAAAACAAGAGTCGGATGCTTTTGTAAATAAAGAGCCCCTACTGCCGCAAATAAAAGATGCGACATCGCCCGCAGCGCAATGATCGGTGTGGCAGACAGGAAAAAGCCGAAGCCTGTTCCCAACGCCACAGCAATTGCTACTGCCGGTGAAAAGAACATAGCTAAAAAAAGCGGTACATGACTGGCCAAAGTAAAGGATGCTGGTCCCACCGTGATTCTCGGCATAACCATTGGAATAATAATACCCATTGCTACTAAAAGTGCGGCGATTGTTAAATGTCTAACTGAATGCTTTTTCATAAAAACCCTCCAAGGTGTCTTGACATGTTTGATGGTCTTATTTTACGCAAAAAGGAGCAGGGTGTCAAGACACCACGCTCCTTTTATTCGTTATTTTTAAAATAAAACACGTCTGTCGGTTAAAACAATCCTTGAATCTTACCGGATGCATCTACATCAATATTTTCATAGGCTGCTTTTTTCGGTAAGCCCGGCATCGTCATAATAGCACCTGTATAAGCGACAATAAAACCGGCACCCGCAGAAATTTTAATATTGCTAATCGTTATTGTAAAATCTGTGGGTCGACCCAGCTTCGTTTGATCGTCTGACAGGGAGTACTGGGTTTTAGCCATACAAATCGGCAGCTGATCAAGGCCTAATTTTTCCAGCTTAGCAATTTCTCTTTCAGCGGCGGTTTCATAGCGAACCGCAGAGCCGCCGTATACCTTTTCCACAATCGCACTGATTTTTTCCTTAATGGATGCCTCATCCGGATAAGCAAAAGAAAAATGATTTTCCTGTTCAGCTAAACGAACCACTTCTTCTGCCAAAGCTTCGCCACCGGCGCCGCCTTGCGCCCAAACATCAGATAGCACCACATTTACCTGACGTTTTTGACATTCTTCTTTGACTAGCTCCAACTCAGCTTCAGTATCAGTTGGAAACTTGTTAATCGCAACGACTGTTGGCAAGCCAAAGACTGTTGTCGTATTTTCGATATGCTTCAACAGATTGGGTAAACCTTTCGTTAAAGCGGCAACATTTTCTTCGGAAAGCTGATCTTTAGGCACTCCGCCATGCATTTTTAGTGCCCGTACAGTAGCCACAACAACAACCGCTGAAGGACGAATACCGGATTTACGGCATTTAATGTCGATGAATTTTTCTGCGCCTAAGTCAGCACCAAAGCCGCCTTCTGTAACCACATAATCCGCCAGCTTTCTGGCAGTATTAGTGGCAATCACACTATTACAGCCGTGAGCGATATTGGCAAATGGGCCACCGTGGATCAGTGCCGGATTATTTTCCAGTGTTTGAACCAAATTAGGTTTAATGGCATCCTTAAGTAAAGCCGTCATCGCTCCTTGTGCATTCAATTCTTTCACTGTAACTGGTAAATTATCAAAAGTATAGCCGATAATAATATTTGAAAGATTCTTTTTTAAATCTTCGATATCGTTGGACAAGCATAAAACAGCCATGATTTCTGAGGCAACCGTAATTTCAAAGCCGTCCTCACGCGGCACGCCATTTACGCGCGCCCCCAACCCGTCTACAATATGCCGCAGCTGGCGATCATTCATGTCCACTGCACGTTTCCAGGTAATGCGGCGATTATCAATGCCTAGCTGATTGCCTTGGAAAATATGATTATCAATAATTGCAGCTAATAAATTATTTGCTGCGCCAATTGCGTGAAAATCGCCGGTAAAATGCAGATTAATATCTTCCATCGGTACTACTTGAGCATAACCGCCGCCTGCCGCACCGCCTTTAATTCCAAAAACCGGTCCTAAAGAAGGCTCTCTTAGCGCAATAATTGCTTTTTTTCCAATTCGATTTAGTGCATCACCCAATCCTACAACTGTTGTCGTTTTTCCTTCGCCAGCCGGAGTGGGCGTAATCGCTGTAACTAAAATAACCTTGCCTTCTTTTTGGTCAGGAATTTTGCCTACATCGATTTTCGCTTTGTACGTGCCATAAGGTTCTATTTGGTCAGTCGTTAACCCGATTTTTTCAGCTACCTTTGAGATAGGTAGCATCGTTGCTTCTTGAGCGATTTCAATATCTGTTTTGACCATACTTCTCCTCCAATAAACAATTTTTGCGGTGCTATTTTTTCAGCCAGCTCATGGCTGTATCTGAATAAACCTTGGCTCCTTCAACTAGAACAGCTTCGTCAAATACGATAGTTGGATTATGGAGATTGATGTTTTCCTCAGATGCCACAACTAATACGGTCGCCGTTGGAATCAAATGACTAATTTCCCCAAAGTCCTCGCTGCCCATTAAAGGTGTAGGTAAAGGCATTTCTGCTATTTGTTCTGCACCAAAGGTTTCTGTTAAGGATGCTTTGACGAAAGCAGACAGTTCTGGATCATTGTCATTCGTCGTACAGCCATTGGTGAAAACAACCTCAGCTTCTGCCCGAAAGGCCTTAGCAATATTTTCAGCCATTGCCACCATACGTTCTTTCAGCTGACTGCGGACATCCTCTTTTAAGGTACGCAGAGTGCCCTTCATTACCGCTGTTTCCGGTATAATATTGGACGCTCCCGCAGTGCCGCCCATAAATTCGCCGATCGTCAAAACAAAACGCTCTTCTGACCCTATTTCTCTGGCCGAAAGCTCCTGTAAGGCCGTATAAATATGAACAGCCACATTGATTGGATCAATAGAAGTTTCCGGCTGTGAGCCATGACCGCCACGCCCTTTGACTTTAATTTCAAACCAGTCGGCACTAGCCATAAAAGTGCCGCCCGGTGTCGGCATAATTTGGCCTACTTTCAATCCTTTAAATGGAAAGACATGAATCATCATGCCCGCATCCACTTTGGGATTTTCCAACACGTGATTTTCAATGCAAACCTTAGACCCCGACAGGATTTCTTCTCCTGGCTGGAACAATAATTTCACTTGACCTGCCAATTCATCTTCAAATTCCTTAAGAATTTTAGCAGCGCCCAAAAGCATTGTTGTGTGTATATCATGACCGCAGGCGTGCATGTAGCCATTTTCAGATTTAAAAGGTAAGTCCGTTAATTCCCGAATCGGCAATGCATCCATATCGCCACGCAATAAAAAGGTTTTACCCGGCTTTTTACCAGCGACAACAGTCAATCCGGATTCACCGCAGGCTTGAGGTTCATAACCATAGGAAATCAGTTTTTCCTTAACGAAAGCGACAGTATTCGGCAAATCCAAGCCAATTTCCGGATTTTGATGTAGATGTCTTCTAATCTGAATCAGTTCTTCTTCTAAACTTGCGGCAAAGTTCTTTTGTTTTTCTGTTAGCATTTTTTTCTCCTTTTCTTTCAGTCCTTCAACGTTCGATAAAGCTCTACCATACAACCACTTGTCTATTAAAACCAACATTTTACAAATGAAACAGCCAAAAAACGTCTTAATTAAGAACTATAGTAGCAGAAACAACGGTACCGCGTAAAGAGCAGAAAGCAGTTCCGTCCTTAATTTTCAAAGATTATTCGTCTTTAGCGCTCTTTTCAGCCAGCAGCGCCAAATTTTCATAGGCTGCACCGATTCCTTCATTATAGGTTGGATGTGGATGAATAATGGAGGTTACTTGATCAAGCGTCAGCTCATTGACAATCGCTGTAGCAAATTCACTCACCAGATCCGTTGCCCGTTCACACATTAAATGCGCGCCCAGAATTTTTTTACTTTCAGCATCTGCAAGCACCTTGATAAAACCAAGCGTATTGCCGGCAATGACTGTTTTACCGTTAGCGGCCATAGTATATTTTCCCACTATAATTGCTATTCCTTTTTCTTGAGCTGTTGCTTCCGACAAGCCAACTGCAGCAATTTCAGGTGTAGTATAAACACACGCTGGAACTACATCCAAACGATAAACAGGCTTTTGCTGCTGCATAGCCACGACTGCATTTACGCCCTGCGCGGAGGCTAAATGTGCCAACTGTGCACCGCGACTTGCTACATCACCAATCGCGTAAATGCCTTTCACAGAAGTTTCAAAGGAGTCGTCTACCCAAATACCCTGTTTTTCCGTTTTAACCGCTAACTCCGGTGCAAACAAATTATCGAACATTGCCGTTCGGCCAGTGGCAATCAGAATTTTGTCAGCAGCTACTTCCTGCTCTTTTCCTTTGGCAGAGTATTTACAAATTAGCTTATCTTCTTTGATTATTTCCGTTACTTGTGCTTTCGTTTGAAGGACAATGCCACGTTTTTTCAAAATGACCGCCAATTTTTTAGAAATCTCGCCATCAAAATTTGGCAATAGACTAGAAGCAGCCTCAATAATGGTTACTTCGCAGCCATATTCATTGAAAATACTGGCAAGCTCTACGCCAATCACGCCGCCGCCAATGATTACTAGCTTTTCAAATGATTGGGCTTCAGCCAACAGCTCATCACTTGTCACAACTCCGGCTAAATCACTTCCCGGAATCGGTGGAAGCGCTGGTTTTGAGCCAGTCGCTATGAGTATTTTATCAGTCTGATAGGTCATATCTCCTACCGCGACTGTATCAGCAGCGGTAATCTTGGCTGCTCCTTGAATAAGCTCTATTTTATTGGCCTTAAATAAGCGCTCAATTCCTTGGGTTAGTTGAGCCACAACGTTGTCTTTCTTTGCGTAAATTGCATTCAAGTCAATGTGAACATCACTAACTTGAATGCCGTTTTCGCCTGCTTCTTTGATTTCCCGCAGTGTTTCAGCCGCATGCAGAAGTGTTTTGGTAGGAATACAGCCGCAATTTAAACACGTACCGCCTAGCCATTGACGTTCAACCACTGCAACCTTCATTCCCAGTTGTGCTGCTTTAACTGCTGCCACATAGCCGCCAGGACCTGCACCAACTACCATTAAATCATAACGCAATCTCCTTCCTCCTCTCCTATTCCCTGTCAAATTTATAACGAACAATCGGCTGTCTGGCTGCTCTTACTTCATCTACTCGATGAATTTTGGCATGCAGCGGATAGTCATGGAACGCTTCCGGCTGTGCATGTGCCGCATCATTGAGCTGACGATAGACTGCTACCGCTTCATCAATGCGAGCCTTTGATTCTGTTTCCGGCGGTTCAACCATTAAAGCTTCTGGCACGGTCAGCGGGAAATACATCGTGGGCGGATACATTTGGTGATCCAAAATCCCTTTGGCTATATCCAACGCACTAACGCCGGTTTCTTTTTTTAGTTTTTCTAAGCTGATAACGAATTCATGCATGCAGGAATCACCATAAGGCACATCAAAAATATCCTTTAGCTCATGCAGCATGTAATTGGCATTAAGCACTGCACTTTTCGAAGCGGAGGAAATCCCTTCACTCCCTAAAAACAGCACATAAGTCAAGGCGCGTAAGAACACTGAAAATTGACCATAAAAGCCTTTAACTGTTCCTATTGAGTATTTTGGTGTGGTAAAAGTAATTCCTGTATCTGTCACCACTGGATAATAATCGGGTAAAAAATCCTTCAGCACTTCTTTACAGCCGACAGCACCAGAGCCAGGGCCACCGCCGCCATGAGGTGTTGAAAAGGTTTTGTGCAGATTTAAATGAATAATGTCAAAGCCCATATCGCCCGGACGTGCCACACCCATAATGGCATTTAAATTGGCGCCATCGTAATAATTTAATCCACCGGCTTCATGGACAATTTTGGTGATTTCTAAAATATTTTTGTCAAAAATACCGGCAGTATTGGGATTAGTCAGCATCAAACCCGCCGTGTCCGCGCCCACCGCCGCTTTTAAGGCTTCAATGTCTACACAACCGTATTCGTCAGAAGGAATGTTCACTGTAATCATACCGGCCATTGCTACGCTGGCAGGATTGGTGCCATGAGCGGAATCCGGCACGATAATTTTATTTCGTTGCGGCTGACCGTTCTTTTCGTGATATGCTTTAATCATCAACAAGCTGGTAAATTCGCCATGCGCTCCGGCAGCTGGTTGAAACGTAAAGGCCGACATCCCAGTAATTTCATTTAACAAACGTTCGGTCCTAGTAAAAACCTGTAGCGAGCCTTGAACCGTATGCTCAGGCTGTAGTGGATGAATATTGGCAAAGGCTGGATACGCTGCCATTTCGTCGTTAATTTTGGGGTTGTATTTCATCGTACAAGAGCCTAAAGGATAAAAGCCGTTGTTAATCCCAAAGGTCGCATTCGCCAGCTCGGTATAATGGCGACTAATTTCAGGCTGCGGTACGGAAGGCAAATGCAGCGCTTTTTGGCGTTTCATTGTTTCCGGAAGCTCAACTACCGGTACTTCGCATGGCGCAACCATTTCGTTGTAATAGCCTTCGACACTTCGTTCAAAAATTAATTTCATTTTGCGCAAACCTCCTTCACCAACGCAATGACTTCATCCAGCTGTTCCTTTGTATTCATTTCAGTTGTACACCACAATAATCCTTTTTCAGTAGGATAACCGCCTAAAATATCCTGCGCTTCCAACTCGGCTAAAAGCAGCTCATGCTCGACTGGAAAAGTAGCGACGAATTCATGAAAGAAAGGCGCTTCATCATAGACTGTTACACCTTGAATTTGCCGAAAACCATCCGCTAAATAATGTGCTTTACTATAGCAATGCTCAGCAACATTTTGAATTCCCTTGGTACCCATCGTACTCATATAAACAGCATTTGTTAACGCACATAGGGCCTGATTCGAGCAAATATTCGAAGCTGCTTTTTCACGACGGATATGCTGTTCTCTAGCCTGCAAGGTCAAAACAAACGCTCGCTTCCCGGCTTCATCCACTGTTTCACCGGCAATTCTTCCCGGCAGCTTGCGCATCATTTTTTCTTTAGTAGCAATAAAGCCGATATATGGACCACCAAACGCCATCGGCAAACCAAAGGGCTGAGAATCACCTACCGCAATGTCTGCATTCACCTCGCCAGCACTTTTTAAGATCGTTGCGGCTACTGGATTGACGCTCATAATAAATTTCGCCTTCACTCCATGCACCAGCTCAGCTATGGCTTCCACCTCTTCAATACCGCCATAAAAATTCGGCTGCTGAACAACTAAACAAGCCGTCGTTTCATCCAGCTGTTCTTGCAAAGCGGTTAAGTCAGTGCTACCGTTTTTTTCCGGAATCAGCACAAATTCAATCTCTCGCGAACCAAAGTAGGTTTGCGCCGTCCGAATCGTCATCGGATTCGTCGTTGCCGAAATCAGCACCTTAGCTCTTTTTTTATCAAGACACATATTAATAGCTTCAGCTGCCGCCGTCGCGCCATCATAGACGGAAGCATTGGTCGCATCCATCCCTGTGATTTCACAAATCATTGTTTGATATTCAAAAATCGACTGCAGCAAGCCTTGACTAATCTCAGGCTGATAAGGCGTATAAGAAGTAACAAACTCCTCCTTCGCAGCAACTTGCTTTACCAGCGCCGGAATATAATGATTGTAGGAGCCGGCCCCGCGAAAAATACTGCTGAAAACTTTGTTTTTTTGTCCCATTCCTTCTAAAATTCGGCGCACGTCTGCCTCTGATTTTCCCGCAGGAATATCAAGTGTTTCAATCAGCATTTCCTTCGGTAAGCTTCGATACAGCTCATCCATGTTTTTTAAGCCGATTGTTGCCAGCATTTCCTGCTGCTGCTTATCGGTTGAACCAAGATAATTGCCCATCGCTTACTCCTCCTCAGCTTCTTCGCAGAATGCTTGATAATCAGCCGCATTCAGCAAATCCTCCGTTTTTTCAATACCTTCTACTTCAATAATCCAAGTATCCAATGCTGCTGAATTAATCAGTTCCGGACTGTCCAGTAATTCTTCATTAACTGCACTAATTGTAGCTGTTACCGGCGAATAAACCTCTGAAACGGCCTTTACTGATTCCACATCGGCAAAGCTGTCGCCAAGCGTCACTTCATCGCCAACTTCCGGCAAATCAATGAAGACAATATCTCCCAACTGCTCCTGCGCATGATCGGAAAGTCCAATTTTTGCTTTTTCTCCCTCAAAACGTACCCACTCATGTGATTTTGAATAGTTCAACTCTTCTTTTGCCATTATAATCCGCTCCTTTTTCCGACTATTTTTTGATAAATGGTAGCTCTGTAACCGCTGCGGTAATTTTTTTTCCTCGTACCTCTACTTCAACAGGTGAACCAATCGTCACTCGATCTGTTTTCACCAAAGCCATGGCACAGGCCTTGTTAAGTGAAGGACACATGGTGCCTGAGGTAGTTTGACCGATTTTTTCACCATTAAAGTAAACGGCGGCGCCTTCCCGGGCGATTCCTCGTTCTGTCAGCTGCAGCCCAATGCGTGTAATTGTTGGCGTTCCCTTTTCCACTAATGCTTGCTTGCCGATAAAATCCGTTTTGTTCATTTTGACGGCAAAAGCCAAATCCGTTTCTAAAGGTGTCACCGTTTCATCCATTTCATGCCCATACAAAGGCATCCCCGCTTCTAGGCGTAGCGTATCGCGCGCTCCCAAGCCGCAAGGAATCAAGCCGTATTCCTGTCCTGCTTCCAATAAAATTGACCATAATTTTGGCCCATCTTCATTGCGACAATAAAGCTCATAGCCGAACTCGCCTGTATATCCGGTTCTTGATAGTAAACAAGTAATACCGCCAACTGATGCCTGTTCCACAAAGCTGTAATATTTTTTAGGAATGTCCGCCTCTGCTGTTAGTTTGGCAATAATCTCTTTGGACTTAGGTCCTTGTAAAGCTAATTGCGCCCACTGATCTGATTGATCGCTGAAGACGACTTCGCCAAACAAGTGCTGCTTCATCCAGGCAACATCCTTTGCCCGATTCGCCGCATTGACCACTAGCAGATATTTTTGATCGTTTAGCTTGTATACTAATAAATCGTCAAGTACACCGCCCGCCTCATTACACATTAAAGTGTATCTGACACGACCAGTTTCCAGATTGGTGAAGTCATTCGTCAGCAGGTACTGCAAATTTGCCAACGCATCGGCTCCTTCATAAACGACCTCACCCATGTGAGAGACATCAAATAAACCTGCCTGATTTCGTACCGCTAAATGCTCTTTTATCACACTTGTTTCCTTATACTGCACTGGTAATGTATAGCCTGCAAAGGAAACCATTTTCCCGCCAAGTGTTTGGTGGGCTTCAAATAAAGGGGTTTTTTCGTCCATTTTCATACTCCTCATCCATTTTTATTTCAAATGATTCTAACTACACCTCCCAACTCAAACTATCTAAAAAACAGAGGAACAGGCACCTAAAAGAAGGGCTTGTTCCTCTGTAAAAAACCTGAGAGATTCGTCTTCTTAATCGAAGAGTTGCTCCTTCGGTGCGTTCGCTTTCCAGAGTGATGTCAAATTACGGTCCTTTTTACCTGAGATCTTCATAATAAATGCATAGCTTCATTTATTATTTATTCCTTCGGTGCTAATGATTAGACTCTCCCGTAATTCTCTTCCATCCATTATTTTCATTTATTTTTTAGGCATAGCACAATATTGCTGGTGATGGTTTAATGCAAAATATTGTGGAATATTCCCTGTTAAATCACCTTCATTGAGAGATAAGGTTTGAATGCTCCGATTATCATAAAGGTGAATGTACATTTTTTTCTTCTGCGCATCATAGGCACTTGTATACTGGGTATATTGAACATCGGTGTCACTAGTTACTTTCACAACTCCCTTAGGAATATCGAAGCTGTTCAATAGATGAAATATCTGATCGATCGCTTGCTCATCCTCTACGGGATCAGAAAAATGTTTCAAGTAAGCCGCACGTACAAAACGCGACTGCGGTGTAAAATCACCGGGAATCCCTCTTAAGCCAGAGCCTTTTCCATTTGAAATAACATGCAGATCGCCCATTTGAATATCCTGTGCCATATAATCACTCAGACCAACATAATTTTGCAAATTGATTAAATGCCAATCAAACTTAGGACTATTGGTAAACACGCCCACCGGATTATCATAGATTTCGTAACCGCCTTCAATCGATGGCTCTACAACGATACTTGCTCCTGTCGTATCCTGAAAAACATAGTGTTGAGGAATCCCTACTAAGTCATCCATGATAGCAATCGCCGTATCCTGATTCACTCGTTCTTTCAACTCCTGCACCGAACCGTAATTGGTTAACGCATACGTGACAAATTCCGCTCCGCCTAAAGGAATTTTATCTGCCGCCTGTATTTTCTCTAGCTCCGTGTAACGATTATAATGACCAAAATAAAATGAACCGCCCATCAATCCTCGTTCATTCACACCATCAACCAGTAAAGGATGCTCTGCTAAAACAACACCCATTGCAGCATAATTCGTTACAAAGTAAGCAGCAGCTGTTTTTAGCTTATAGTTTCTGGGAATAATACCGCCGTCATAATCCAATGTTAAATTAAATTCCTGTGTTCTGCCCCAATAGCTATTGCCGCTTTTGGATTTAAGCATAATGCCTGTACACATTTTCCCACATCCTTTTATTTTTATCAAAAGTCTGAACTAGTCTTTTTTTCGAATCATCAAAGTGATGGCACCCGATACAATAAAAGCTACTGCGATAAACAAAAATGAACTAAAGAAAGTACCGTTTGATACCTGAATTAAAAAGCCAATAATGGTTGGTGCAACGAAGCCGCCGGAAACGCCAATTGCATTAATCGTGGCATATTTAGCCGAAACCTCATCGGACGGAAACAGCTTTACCGGAATACTCATTAACGTGGCAAAAGCCAGACTGGCACAGGCTACAGCCAGCGTCAGACAGATCATACTCAATAGAAAAGATCCGATCACTGCAATTAAAATCGCAAAAAAACCGCCGCCAATCGTTGCGGCAAATACGACCCAGCGCTCTTTCCCAAGGAAGAACTTATTCACAGCTATGCCGCCCAGCATGGCCGCCGCCATTGTGAAAAAGCCGATAATCGCAGACATATAGGCTGTTTGCGACAAAGCCAAGCCGTGTGCTTCCACAAGATAGGTCGCCATCCAGCCGTTTAAACCATAAATTGCCGCATTAATAAAAAACGCTGCAAAAATCATGACCCACACATTGCGATCTTTCAATACTTCCCGAAACGAAATCCCGTTCTTCTTTTTCAAATGTTCCTTTACACCGCCATAAGATTTAGGAATAACTACCCACATTAATACTGCCACCAGTATAACCGCAACTCCTAGAAAATAATACGTCTTATGCCAGCCGATCATCAATAACAGCGGCGCAATCAATAATGGACCTACAATTGATGCAAAGCCGGATGAAGCAATCATAGTTGATTGTGCCGGACCCCGTTTTTCTAACGGCAGTTCCTGTGAGATAAAAGTGCTCACCGACGACGGATACCCCGCATGTGCCACCGCGCCTGTCATCAGCCGAATAAATACTAAGTATAAAAATGAAAAGCCAAACCCAAATAAAAATAGAAAAATACCTACCAATAAGACCGATGTAATCAATAATTTTCTCGTGCCAATTTTATTCGATAAATACCCAAAAGGGATTTGAAAAATCGTGTACCCTAGGAAAAAGGCACTTAAAATCAACCCTTTTTGCTGCGGTTCAAACCCTAAGTTCTCTGCAATAGTCACCAGTGACATGCCGATCGTCGTCTTGTCTACATAAATACAGGTATAGCCTAAAAAAATTGCCGCCAACATCCAAAACATATTTCTCGTTTCCTTTTTTTCCACACTATCACTCCTCAACAAAAGAAAGCGCTTACTAAAATTAATTATCCTTGTTTTTGGTGAAATGTCAATAACTCATTGAGAATAATTTACATAAAGTCGGAATATTTAAAGCTACGTACAAAAAAAGCCCGCACAAAGAATGACTCTTTGCACAGGCTAAAAGGCTGGAAATTTTTTTAGGTAGTTAGCTCTTTACATTTTTTTCTAAGGTATTACTTAATCTGGCAAATTCTTCCAAAGATAAGGTTTCTCCGCGCCGTGACGGCTCTATTTCCGCTTCTGTCAGGCTGGCTGTCAGCCAAGCTTTGGTTGCTTCATCCTTGCCGTAGTAATGTATTAAGTTGTTCCATAGGGTTTTACGGCGCAGCTGGAAGGATGCTTTTGTTAATTTAAAAAATGCCTGCTCATTCGTTACTTCTACTGCCGGACGTGCCCGTTTGGTCAGCTTAATAATCGCTGAATCAACATTAGGCTGCGGAATAAAAACCGTTTTCGGGACAATAAAAGCAATGCTGGCTTCCATAAAATACTGCACAGCAATGGATAACGACCCGTATGCTTTTGTTCCTGGTTTAGCTGAAATGCGATCCGCTACTTCTTTTTGCATCATCACAACCATTTCGCTGACGTCCAAATCCGACTCTAAAAAATGCATCATAATCGGCGTAGTGATGTAATAAGGCAAATTCGCCACTACCTTCAGCGGCAGCTCCTGTTTAAACACGGACTGACTCGTTCCGATCAAATCTGCTTTGAGTACATCCTGATGGACAACGGTTATATTGTCATAAGGTGTCAAGGTATCTGCTAAAACCGGAATTAAGCGATCATCAATTTCAAAAGCCAATACTTGAGCCGCGTTCATTGCTAGCTGTTCGGTCAGTGCGCCGATTCCTGGTCCTACTTCGATCACATTCGTTTGTTTATCTACAGCAGCCGTTTCCACAATTTTGCGGAGGATATTCGGTTCTGTTAAGAAGTTTTGGCCCAAGCTTTTTTTAAAGGAAAAGCCATGTTTTTTTAGGATTTCTCTCGTTCTTGAGGGTGTAGCGATTTCTTTATATTCTGTCAACTTGCTTCCTCCGTTAGGTTAGTCATTTACAGTATTCATAGCTGCCATCAGCTCTTGTTCGGTAATTCGAAACATTTTTAAACGTTTTGCTAACTGCTTGCTGTTGGTATAGCCAATCCGCAGCTCATCCCCCAGCAATTCTCTTCTTTGCTTGGCGCCTGCTCCAGCAATTAAGCCCAGCTCCAACAATAGCTGGCGTGGAATTTCCTGATAGTCGTCGGCTTCATTGACCGGCGTAACTACTTTTTCCAACGCTTCTAAAATCGCTTCATCACTGGCATGCTCAACGCCTAAACTGGAGCCGCGTTTTTTAGGCGCCGCTAAACGACGAGACAAAAAGGCATGCTTGGCATCCGGCACCACTTCCATAATGGTTTTCCGAATTTTTTCGCCGGAATAGTCCGGATCGGTAAATATAATGACGCCGCGTGTTTCTTGTGCATGTTCGATTTGAGCTAGGATTTCTTCATTAATCGCCGAGCCAATTGTTTCGATGGTATCTGCGTCGACCACTTCCTGAAGGCGGCGTGTGTCGTCTTTTCCTTCAACGACAATGATTTCTTCGATGGTTAAACGCTTCTTCATTGTGCCAGCCTAAATAAACGATGAGCGTTGTCTGTTGTTTGTGCAGCAATCTCTGTCACAGATGCGCCGCGCAGCTCTGCGATTTTTTCGACGACATAACGGGTATATCCCGGTTCATTGCGCTTGCCACGATAAGGAACCGGCGCCAAATAAGGGGCATCCGTTTCAACCAGTAGCCGCTCTAAAGGAACCTCTTTCGCTACTTCCTGTACCTCCAGCGCTTTTTTAAACGTAACAACCCCGCTTAAAGAAATATGCATGCCTAAATCTAAAAAACGCTTCATCCACTCTGGATCACCGCTAAAGCTGTGCATAATTCCACCGATATCGCGAATATCCTCTTCTTTTAAAATCTGGTACGTATCTTCTATTGCATCTCTGGTATGAATACTAATCGGTAGGTTCATTTCCTTGGCAATAGCAATCTGGCGCCTGAAAACGCGTGCCTGCACCTCTTTAGGATCCTCCATCCAATAATAATCCAAACCGATTTCACCTAACGCAACGACTTTTGGACGCGTCAGCAACTCCTGCAACTTCGCTTCAACAGCGTTTGTATAGCTGCCGGCTTCGGTCGGATGCCAACCGATGATGCTTTGAATTTGTTGGTATTGTTGACTTAACGCCAAGGATTTTTCAATAGTTGGTGTATCAAAACCTACAACGGCCATCTCTGTTACACCTAATTCTGCGGCGCGCTGAATCGTTTCCGGGATATCTTCATTAAATTGTTCTGCATTTAAATGGGTATGTGAATCAAAAATCATGACTCTTACCTCCTGTTTTCTTTCTCAGTAAACGTTCCTTTATTGCTATCAGGAATACGGTCTACTTTTACTTTCTATACTTTATCACACTTTGTGCAAAAGCTGAATGGACAGACTCGATAAAAGGCTATTTTTTATCGTTGCTTTCCTTTTAAAAATAGTTTATACTACTCGGTTACACCATTAATGTCAGGGGGAACCACGATGGTCAATGAATACACACAAGAGCAGCAGCAGCTTCAACTGATTTACGAAGAATTATTAGAGGCGCAAAAGGTTTACCAGAAAGCGATTCAAACAGTCAATGCAGACGGTAAAACCGTTTTAGAACAATTTGGTGGTGATACCAAGCTTAATTTTGATAATTACTTGGATAATCTAGATACTTTTGCGATGCTGGAAATGAAAAACCGCGAAATCGATCAGCTTAATCTCAAAAATGAAACCACTGCGAAGCAATTGGAAAAGGTAAAACGGTTGCTAAAAGCACCTTACTTCGGCAAAATCGATGTGACCTTTTTAGATACAGCTTCTGATCGCGAGGTCTTTTATATTGGCATGAATGATTTTACCAACTTAGAAGGCGATTCAAGAATTTATGATTGGCGTTCGCCGATTGCTTCTTTATTTTACAATAATGTTCTAGGTGACAGCAGCTACTCGGCAAATGGTCGTACGATCCCTGTCAGCTTGAATTTAAAACGTCAGTTAATTATTGAAAAAGACCAGCTGATCACCTTCTTTGACACAGCTTTAGCTATTCAGGATGATGTGCTGCTTCACTCGTTAGAAGCCGATTCCTCTCAATACATGAAGGATATTACGACAACCATTCAACAGGAACAAAATGAAATTATTCGGGATGAACAGCATCCACGTCTTTTAGTTAACGGCATTGCCGGTAGTGGTAAAACCTCCGCCATTATGCAGCGGATCGCTTATTTATTGTACAACCATCGAACTGAAATTACGGCTGACGATATTTTATTGCTATCACCTAACTCAACATTCATTGATTATATCTCTCAAGTATTGCCTAATTTAGGGGAACGAAATCCGCTGAATTTAACCTTGCTACAATTTCTGGGACTGACTTTTCAAGAACAGACAGCTGTGGAAAGTGAAACGGAGTATTTTGAACGGATTACCCAAACAGAGGTTTCTGACCAGCAAAAGGTCATCCAATCGCAGGATTTTGTTGCTTATCTCCAAGCATTTACAGATACCAGTCTGATTCAAGGCTCCTTGTTTCAGCCGCTGCGTTTTAAACAAAAGGTGCTTTTTTCTGCACAAGCTATTTTCGAGCTGTATCAGGCGACACCGGAAAACGCCTCGATTCGCGACCGTCTTTCTGCCACTAAAGAAAAACTGTTGAGCCTGTGGCATCGCTATTTAATCAAGCAAGCCAGATCGAAAAAAATGCTGGATCAGCTGTTGGATTTAACGGAAGAAGAACAGTTGCGTTATTTTAATACCTTGCTAACGGATGAAGATGAGGAAACCCTAGCTGAGTTTGCTTTAAAACGCTTGCGTAAAAAATATCGCCGCGTCATTAATGCAATCAACAACTTTGACTGGTTTGATCAATGGGTGCTGTTCACTGAGCTTTATCGGCGTTATCAACAAACGGACTATAGCAAAGAAACTGAAGCTTTAACAGCTGACGAGGTTGTTATTTTACTCTTACTGAAGCAGATCTTTATTGAAGATCTTGCCAATCAACAGATGGCCTTCGTTTTAGTCGATGAGGTGCAGGATTACACAGAAGCCCAGGTATTGCTGCTGCTTACTTTATTCCCTAAAGCAAATTTCACCTTGGCAGGCGATGAAAATCAGGCAATCTTTAATACTTCTGTGGCATTCTCGCAATTACAGCATTTGCTTTCAGGTACACATCAGCCTGTGGCTTTTTATCAACTGTTGAATAGTTATCGCTCCAGTAAAGAAATTACTAAGCTGTTTCAGCAGCTGGTTACCCAAGAAGCCATGACCATTGTACCGATTAGAAATGATGGTCAAACACCTGTTTTTACTGCCTGTAAGGATCAAGCAACGTATTTGCAAGCTATAGCTTCTTTCTTAGAAGCAATTCCAGCAGAGGAAACGGCAGTGATTATTACCAAAACCGTCCAAGAGGTCGTAGCGCTCAAACAGCAGCTTCCATTGGATCCTACCTTGTTTGATCTGAAAAAACGCCGAATTCTTGCCATTGATATGGCCAAAGGACTGGAATTCGATCACGTGATTATTCACAATCCAACAGCTGAACGGTTTCAGACAGAGCGTGACCGCAGAATTCTCTACACAGCTATTTCCCGCGGCATGAAGCAAGTCTATCTCCCTTACACTGGCGAGTTGACCAAGCTGTTGCGCCAAGCAAAATAACCGACCTTAGACCGATGTACTTTTTTTGGATTGCGCGTAAACTAGAGACTAGTGAACGTTAAAAAGGAGGCGTCGTTTTTGAAAAATTACTTTGAAGAATCTGACTTTTTAAAAGCAACGATTCAAAAAAATGTTACGATCCAAAGAAAGCCTCAAGTTAATACAGTCGGGCATTGGACGTTACTGATTCTTTTCGGATTATTAGCCTATGGTACAATGACGCAGCAATTTATCTTGCTTGCCGTCTTTCTGGCGATTGCTGCTTTAGTCAAAGGACCCGTAATGCTTTTATGGGGCATTGTTTATTCAGCTATAGTCGCTTTTTTCCCGCCGCTGGGTATTGTTTTATCGCTGCTATTTTTCCTGATTAATCTGGGAACAGTCGCGAAGAGCTGGCGCATTACTTTAACCAGTGCATATTTTTATCTGGTTCCTTTTGCAGGAAGTCTCTTCCGCTTGATTAGTAAAAACGAGTCACACTATCTATTGGCAGCCTTCGTTGCAGTGAGTATACTGGGTCTGCATTTTCTGCTTAACTGGCTGTACAAAAACAATAGCTTAAGCCGCACGCTGACTTGGTCCATTATTTGTGTTCCTTATGCTGTGCTAGTAATGTTCCTGCCCGCACGCTTTCGCAAATTTAAAACAAACAAGCATTTAAAATTTTAGATGAAAGCCGAGGTCGGGACAGAAGTGATAAGCCCTGAGAAATAAGAAGGAATTCACGAAAATTGTTTTTCAAATTTTTGTGAATTTCGGCTTATTTCCGAAGGGGCTGCTTCTGTTCCCGCCGTTTATTCGTGTTTTGAGTGTGCGGTAAAAGTGTTCTTTACTTTTGTCTCACACTCTTATTTTATTTAAAAATGAAAAATTTTTTGTCCTTCTTTAAAAAGATAAAGTGTTTCATAACGAATCAATTCATTATTTAGCTAGACTAGTCCATTCAATAAGCTTAATTTTTTAAGCAAAAGATTCTCACATGACAATTTTCTAGTTTCATATGACAAAAATACATTTCTTTTCTTTGATTTCAGCCGTATAATGAAAGCGTACACAAAAAAAGGAAATGGAGGGTTAATATGAATAACACGACTATTGCTATTGCAGGAACGTTTGATTCAAAATCAGAGGAGTTCCTCTTTCTCAAAGAGCAAATTGAAAAAAATGGCTTAAATACCTTTTTGATTCATACCGGTATCTTTGCTCCTGCTTTTACTCCTGATGTAACGAATCAGGAAATTGCTCAAGCAGTTGGCGCAGATATTGAACAGATTGCGGCACAACGCAATCGTGCGGATGGAACAAAAATGATTGCACAAGGACTGGAAATTTTATTACCGAAATTATATGCTGAAGGTAAGTTTGGCGGCATTATTTCAGCTGGCGGCAGCGGCGGTACTTCCATGGTAACGCCTGGTATGAGAGCTTTGCCGATTGGCGTTCCTAAAGTTATGGTCTCCACTGTAGCCGCTGGTGATGTTAGTGGCTATGTAGGTTCAAGCGATATTTTCATGTATCCGTCAATTGTTGATGTTGCCGGAATTAATTCAATTTCCAAACAAATTTTCACAAATGCGGCGAATGCCATCAGTGGTATGGTACAGCATTTGACTCAAGATAACGAAGAGAAAAAAGAAGTGATTGCAGCCAGTATGTTCGGTGTGACAACGCCTTGTGTGGAGGTTGCCCGCAGGCTTTTGGAGGAAAAGGGCTACGAGGTATTGGTTTTCCACGCAACTGGAGCTGGCGGCAAGTCAATGGAGAAGCTGATTGCTGACGGCTTGATTACTGGCGTTTTGGATATTACGACGACTGAATGGTGCGATGAGCTATTTGGCGGAAATATGCCTGGCGGGCCGCATCGTTTGGAAGCAGCAGCAAAAAACGGCATTGCCCAAGTGGTTTCTGTCGGTGCGCTTGATATGGTTAATTTTGGCGCAATGGAAACGGTGCCTGAAAAATACCATGATCGCCTCTTCTACCAGCATAATCCAATGGTCACTTTGATGCGGACAACTGCCGAAGAAAATAAACTATTGGGTCTTAAAATTGCTGAAAAATTAAATCTGGCGGTTGCAAAAACCATTTTACTTTTGCCTCTGCAAGGCGTATCTGGTTTAGATGCTAAAGGCAGCGAATTTTATGCACCTGAAATTGACCAAGTGCTCTTTGATACCTTGAAGCAGGCAATCACTAATCCACTGGTTGAGATTCAAGAACTTGATTATCCGATTAATGCACCCGAATTTGCCAGTGCTGCAGCAACTTCATTAGATCAACTCATCAAAAAAAATTACTAGGAGGAATTTTTCATGAAAACAAGAACAGAAATTTTAAAGGACTTTCGTAATCAACTCGAAAAAGGCAACATTTTACTTGGTGTAGGCGCAGGTACTGGGATTACGGCCAAAAGCTCGGAAGCCGGCGGAACAGATATGCTGATTATTTATAATTCCGGTCGTTACCGGATGGCCGGACGCGGGTCATTAGCTGGGTTATTATCTTACGGCGATGCTAACCAAATCGTTGTTGAAATGGGCTCCGAAGTACTGCCCGTTGTCAAACATACACCTGTTTTGGCCGGCGTTTGCGGAACAGATCCATTTCGCGTCATGGATGTCTTTTTGAAGCAATTAAAAGAACAAGGCTTTGCCGGCGTACAAAACTTTCCTACTGTAGGATTAATCGATGGTGTTTTTAGACAAAATCTAGAAGAAACTGGTATGGGCTATGATTTGGAAGTGGATATGATCGCAAAAGCCCATCAGCTGGACCTTTTGACAACTCCTTATGTTTTTGATGCAGAACAAGCAAGAAAAATGGCAAAAGCCGGTGCGGACATGGTCGTTGCTCATATGGGCTTAACAACCAAAGGCAGCATTGGTGCACAAACAGCCTTAACCTTAGAAGATGCTGCAAAACGAGTACAGGAAATTGCCGACGCAGCAAAAGAAGTCAATCCAGATATCCTCGTTATCTGCCACGGCGGACCGATCGCTGAACCGGAAGATGCTCAATATATTATCAACCATACGACTGGCGTTCACGGCTTCTTCGGCGCATCCAGCATTGAACGTTTCGCAGCAGAAAAAGGCATCAAGGAACAAACAGAAGCTTTTAAAACTATTCACTAAACTTTATGTATAAGTAAGAGGTTGAGCTAAAAGAAATAACACTTTTGGCTCAACCCCTTTAAAATTATATAAATTGTATCTCAAAAAATTCAATTCATCATTGCTTTTTCTTCTTTCTAATACTTCTCTTTCCATTTTTTCCACCATTGCCTTTATAATGAACTAAAATAACAACTAAGGAGTTTCTTATGGAAACGCAAAGACGACTTAAACAAGAAGTTCACTCCGGGAAAAAAATAATTGGTGTTGCTGCTGGTTCTGGATTAGCGGCAAAAGCTGCAGAGCTGGGCGGTGCAGATTTTATTTTAGCTTTAAATTCAGCCAAATTTCGGCAAATGGGTGTCAGCTCCTTAGCCGGCTGGCTGCCTTTTTCTAACGCAAATGAGCTGGTGATGGATTATGGAACCAAAGAAATTTTACCGAGAGTCAAACAACTGCCCGTCTTTTTTGGGCTAAACGGCACCGATCCAACAATAAATCAGGCGGTATTCCTCCAGCAAATTAAGGCAGCTGGTTTTGCCGGTATTAACAATTTCCCTACAGTTGGCATGTTTACCGGAACCTTTCGAGAGGCACTGACAGAACACGGCATTACCTATGAGCAGGAGGTTCAGTGTATACAACAGGCACACGAGCTGGGGCTGCTGACGATTGCGTTTGTTTTTAATGAAAAACAGACGCGACAAATGCTAGCGGCCGGTGCGGATATTCTTTGCGTCCATTTAGGTTTGACTGCTGGTGGTACGGTAGGCGCTAAAAAGCTGTTGTCTTTAGATGCCGGCAAAACATTGGCCAATGAATTATTTCATATTTGTGAAACCCTTAAGCCTGACGTCATTCGGATGATTTATGGTGGACCAGTAGACAGCCCTTTGGATGCGGAATATATGTTTAAACACACCTCCGCTCAAGGCTATATCGGTGGCTCTTCCTTTGAACGTACACCGGTTGAGGATCGTATCGGACAAATCACTACCGAATTTAAAACAGCCGGTATTTTAGAAAAGGATAAAAAGCTGCATCAGTTATTAGATGAATTGAATCAGTATGAAGATTATGTGGCTTTTTCACAAAAATATATTGCCGATCACTATATGGAAGAAATTAAATTAGCAGAACTAGCGGCCATTATGCATATCAGCCGGCAATATTTAAGCACTCTTTTTAAAGAAAAAATCGGTATTACCTTTTCAGACTATTTAATCGGCTATCGTATGGACCAAGCCAAAACAATTTTAACTGAAAATAAAATTGCCATCGAAGAATTAGCAGCCATGGTTGGTTATCGGGACGCCGCCTATTTTAGTAAATCTTTTAAAAAATACACTGGTCTTTCTCCTAAAAAATATAAAGAACAGGCCAACAAAAAAAATAAAAGGTGAACGCGATTGCCGTTCACCCTTTGCTTTTTATTAGATTGTTTTACCTTGTAATGCATTATCCAAAGCTTCATTTAGTTTTTTCATTTGTTCATCATTAAAAATAATTTTCATACTTATACGAATTTCTTCTGCTGTTTCCGCTGTAACCATTTCCGGATTTTCATTGATTCCTTTAATGATTTCATCCAATTGCTCATCGAGAGCAGCTTGCGTATCAGGATCATCAGAATCAAAGGTTCCGTCTAAGCCTGCATCATCTTCTAATCCGGAATTATTCAGATAAGAACCCATGATTTTGGAAAAGATATCGTTTAATTCTTTTTCACTGATCAGATCTTTTTTGCTTGGTACGCTGATTTTTTTGTCATTCTTTTCCGGTTTCATGTTCATAGCTAAAACCATGCCGAATTTGTTGTCATTTTCATCGGTGTTTGAGAAATTCAGCTCCATGTCGCGCGCTTTGCTCTTTTGGTTGATGTTTACTTTGACATCTGCTTTATCCATGTCATTTTTCAGACCCTTAATCATATCTTTGACGTCTTTATCAAGTCCGTCTTTTTCATACTCTTTTTTGTAGTCTTTATCTGCTTTAGCCACTTCATCCATCTTTTCAAGAATCTTGATTAGTTCCTTTTTAGTAAAAGTATGTGAAACGACATTGTCTTCTTTTTTGAAGGATTTTTTATCAAACCCTAAGATGACTTTCTTGATTTCTTTTTCCATTTCAGAGGTTTGTGTCAGCTTAATGCCGCTGTCCTTCAATGGATTATCTTTTTCAGCTGATTTGTCTGAAGTAATTGTTTCTTCTGCTTCACCTAGATCAATAAACTTACCTTTTAACTTAGCTAGATCTTCTTTGCTTAGATCAAGCGGGTAATCGAATGATTTGGCTAGATTCAAAGCGCCGTTGACAAAGCTGGTAGACAGGTAATACTTGTCTTTTTGACTCACAAACTCCAAAGGAATCTTCTCACCAAAAAGCTCCGTTGTAATATTCAGCTCCATCACGTCTTTTTTCTCATCATACGCATAATTGCCTTTAATGCTCATATCCTTTAATTGGCTTGCAATCATGTTGACGTATGCGCCGCCTTCATCACCTTCATAAGTTAACTCCTTAATTTTCATGTCGAAAGTCCCTGCAGAAGCATCTTCTGCCTGACTATCAAATAACTCATTCACAAATTCTTTCCGCGGATCCGCTCCGCATGCCGCCAATAAAAAGACCGCAACACTAACAAACACACTTAACACGTACTTTTTCATTTTCATTTAACCATTCTCCCCAATTATTTCTTTCGTTTCATCTATAATCATACCATAATCTAATCTTTTTTAAATAAAATAATAAGAAAAAAAACTGCAAATTTTAGATATTCTCACATAAAATTTGCAGTTTTTATTTTTTTTTAAGCAATACTTGCTCCATTCGGCATTTCTTTTGGTGCTTCAACAATTTGCAGCTTTCCGTCTGGCGCTTCTGCTGAAAGAATCATTCCTTGACTGATTTGGCCGCGCATTTTTCTTGGTTTTAAGTTGGCCACGATGACTACTTTTTTACCGATCAATGCACTTGGATCAGGATAAAATTCGGCAATTCCCGAAAGTATTTGACGATCCTGTTCATCGCCGGCAGCTAAACGAAACTGCAGCAGCTTATCGGCACCCTTTACTTTTTTACAATCGATGACTTCTGCTACTTTTAATTCAACTTTATCAAAATCTTCGTATTTAATTTGTTTGTCTTTAGTAGAAACCAGCTCTGTTTCTTCCGGATTCCATTTAATTTCTTCTGCCGTTGTTTGCGCATTTTGGCTCATTTTCTTTTGAATGTACAAGACTTCTGTGTCCAGCTCCAAACGTGGGAAAATCGGTGTGCCCTTTGCTACAACCTTAACGTTCGTCGGGAATTCGCCAAAGTGAATACTTTCCATATTCATGGTATCTGCATCCAAGCCAAGCTGTTCAAAGATTTTTCTTGGCGTTTCTGTCATAACCGGCTGCAGTAAAATAGCTACAATACGCAAGCTTTCTGCTAAATGCACCATGACACTGTCCAGTTCGTTTTTCTTTTCTTCATCCTTTGCTAAAATCCAAGGCTGTGTTTCATCGATATATTTATTTGCACGTGAAATCAACGTCCATACTTCCGAAATTGCTGTGTTGAATTCCATTTTTTCCATTGCTGCATGGTATTTACCAATCACATTCGCTGCGGTGGTGGATAATTCACTATCGAATGGCGTAACCTTAGAAGCATAGGCAGGTACCTGACCGTCACAATATTTATTAATCATAGCGATTGTTCGATTTAATAAATTACCTAAGTCGTTTGCCAAGTCATAATTTAAGCGAGAAACAAAATCCTCCGGTGTAAAGACACCATCGCTGCCAAATGGAATCGCGCGCAGTAAATAATAACGTAGCGCATCCAAGCCGTAACGCTCTACCAGCATTTCAGGGTAAACGACATTGCCTTTGGATTTAGACATTTTACCGTCTTTCATCAATAACCAGCCATGTCCGAAAATCTTCTTAGGCAATGGCAAATCCAACGCCATCAGCATAATTGGCCAGTAAATCGTATGGAAACGTACGATTTCTTTCCCAACCATGTGAACATCTGCCGGCCAGTATTTTTTGAACAGGCTATCATCTTCTGAGCCATAGCCTAAAGCAGTAATATAGTTGGATAACGCATCAATCCACACATAAACCACATGCTTCGGATCCTTCGTTAAAGGAATCCCCCATGAGAAGGTGGTTCTTGAAACAGCTAAATCCTCCAAGCCTGGTTTGATGAAATTGTTAATCATTTCATTTTTGCGGGATTCCGGCTGAATAAATTCAGGATGCTCATCATAATATTCAACCAAACGATCCGCATATTTACTCATACGGAAAAAGTAAGATTCTTCTTTAACTAATTCTACCTCATGTCCGCTTGGCGCTTTTCCGCCAATTACGTTTCCTTCTTCATCACGATACACTTCTGCCAGCTGTGTTTCAGTGAAGTATTCTTCATCAGAAACAGAATACCAGCCCTCGTATTCGCCAAGATAGATATCCCCCTGCTCAAGCAAACGATCAAAAATTTGCTGAACGGCTTTTTTATGGTAATCATCGGTCGTACGGATGAATTTATCGTAACTTATATCCAAAGTTTTCCATAATTTTTGAACATCGGCCGCCATTTTATCTACATATTCTTTTGGCGTCACACCAAGCTCGGCAGCTTTGTTTTCAATTTTTTGACCATGTTCGTCCACACCTGTTAAATAAAAAACGTCAAAGCCCATCAAACGCTTGTAGCGAGCCATTGCGTCACAGGCAATTGTTGTATAAGAATTACCGATATGTAATTGTCCGCTTGGATAATAGATCGGGGTAGTAATATAAAATGTTTCTTTCTCTGACATACAGAAAAATCCTCCTTTAGCCTTCTCTGGATTTACTCCTAAACAGTATACCATACTTCGCTTTATTTGAACTAGCTGTTTTATCTACTAAAAAAGAGACGAAAGCAGAGAATTCGCTTCTGCTTTCGCCGTTT
The DNA here is from genome assembly GCF_044909655.1 of Enterococcus sp. UD-01. Taxonomy (NCBI): domain Bacteria; kingdom Bacillati; phylum Bacillota; class Bacilli; order Lactobacillales; family Enterococcaceae; genus Enterococcus; species Enterococcus sp. UD-01. Next base: position 89,507 of record NZ_JBIYEU010000004.1, read on the forward strand.
CTCACGTTTTTAAACAGGAAACAAAAAACGTTTGCACTCTTTTCATTTTACGAGCGAATGACACCATCTGCTACCGCAGCTTCCGCTACCTTTTCAATAATGACATCCACTAGCTCACGATTGAAAGCCGAAGGAATAATATATTCGCTGGTTAAATCAGACTCGGGAATAATTTCGGCAATGGCTTTGGCCGCTGCCAGTTTCATATTATCAGTAATTTTCGTCGCACCAGCAACAAAAGCGCCTTTAAACAAGCCAGGAAATGCCAATACATTATTAATCTGGTTCGGATGATCCGAGCGTCCAGTTCCTACTACTGCCGCGCCAGCAGCAATTGCATCGTCGTAGTCAATTTCCGACTCGGGATTCGCCATTGGAAAAACAATAGCACCTTGATTCATAGAAGCAACCATTTCTTTGGTAACTAGCCTAGGTGCTGAAACGCCGATAAACACATCTGCGCCTTTCATTGCCTCAGCCATGGTTCCCTGAAAATTCTCCGGATTGGAAATTTCAACGATTTCTTTTTCTAAAAAGCTTAATGAACGACCGCTCGTTTTTGATAAAACGCCGTCAATATTATACGCAATAATGTTTTTTACACCGAAATGCGCCAACATCTTAATAATCGCACTGCCTGCCGCGCCAGTTCCTGAAATAACTACTTTCAGCTGTTCCGCTTCTTTTTTAACAATTTTCAATGCATTAATTAAAGCAGCAATCGTCACAATAGCCGTCCCGTGCTGATCATCATGAAACACAGGAATATCAAGCTCTGCCATTAAGGTGCGTTCTATTTCTACACAACGCGGCGCTGAAATGTCTTCTAAATTAATACCACCAAACGTCGGCGCCATTGCTTTGACAATCTGAATAATCTCTTGAGGATCCTTCGTATTCAGACAAATAGGAACAGCATCAATATCGGCAAATTCTTTAAACAACAATGCCTTCCCTTCCATGACCGGCAACGCCGCCTCAGGACCAATATCCCCTAAACCAAGTACCGCCGTTCCATCAGTCACCACAGCGACCGTATTGCCCTTCCAAGTATAGTCATAAACCTTTTGCGGCTCCTCATGGATTTTCCGACAAGGCTCTGCCACACCCGGCGTATAAGCCAAAGAAAGATCCTCCTTCGACTCCACCCGAGCCTTCGCCTGCACACCAATTTTCCCGCGCCATTGCGCATGCGCCTTTAACGCCTTTTCATAAATATCACTCATAAAAACCCTCCTAATTTAAAAGCGGAATGAGCTTGCCCGACTCCGACTGGAAAATAGGAAAAGATGATTGTGACGCTTTCTGTCACAAACAGCTTTTATCTTTTTCCCGAGGAGTCAGCTCATGCAGCTGGATAATTTAAAAGCGGAATGAGCCGCTTAGCCTTGTAGAAAAATGTTCAACACTTTCTGCGAAAGTCTTGTACTGTTCATCATCAGTTCAATTTCATTTCACTGTGATTCTCAGCAAAAGCGGAACAAATCGCTTAATCCTGTAGAAAATTAGGAAATTGACATTGAGACGCTTCTTGTCTCACTGGCAATTTATCTATTTTCCTAAGGATTGATTTGTGCAGCTAGATAACTAATGATAAGGTTCAACACTTTCTTCCGAAAGTCTTGTACTGTTCATCATCAGTTCAATTTCATTTCATTGTGATTCTCAGCAAGTCTTGTACCGTTCATCTTCAACTCATTTCTTTCACTGTGATTCTCAGCAAGTCTTGTACTGTTCATCATCAGCTCAATTTCTTTTCACTGTGATTCTCAGCAAGTCTTGTACTGTTCATCATCAGCTCATTTCTTTCACTGTGATTCTCAGCAAGTCTTGTACCGTTCATCTTCAACTCATTTCTTTTACTTTGTTTCTCAGCGAAGTCCTATGCCGTTGATCATCAGCTCAATTTCTTATCACTGTGATTCCCAGCATCTCCCAGCATTTTCTCCGGTCTTACCCATTCATCATATTGCGCTTCTGTTACCAATCCGCTGGCAAGCGCCGCTTGTTTCAATGTCAGCTGTTCGTTAAATGCTTTTTTCGCAATCATTCCTCCATTATCATAACCGATATGAGGATTTAATGCAGTTACCAGCATCAGCGAGCGTTCTACATATTCTCGCATTTTTTCTTGATTCGCTTGAAGGCCAGCTAAACACTTTTTATCAAATGAAGCCAAGCCGTCCGCCAGCAGTTCTATACTCTGTATTAAATTATACGCCATTACCGGCATGTAAACATTTAGCTCAAAATTTCCTTGTGAAGCGCCGATCCCGATTGTCGCATCATTGCCCATCACTTGGATGGCGATCATCGTCAATGCTTCACACTGGGTTGGGTTGACTTTTCCCGGCATAATAGAGCTGCCTGGTTCATTAGCAGGAATGGTGATTTCACCTAACCCGCTGCGTGGTCCACTCGCCAGCCAGCGAATATCGTTGGCCATCTTCATGGCATTGGCGCCAAGCGCTTTAAGAGCCCCTGACGTAAACACTAAGGCATCCTTACTGGCCAAGCCGTGAAATTTATTGTTCGTTTCCACAAATTGGTTGCCGGTTTCCTGATTTAAATAGTTTATAAAGGCTTTCGTATATTCCTGAGAAGCATTCAACCCGGTTCCAACGGCAGTTCCACCAATTGCCAATTGCTTAAGCTGAACTAATGTTAATTGAATCATTTGATGTGCCTGCTCTATGCCAGCTCGCCAGCCGCTGATTTCCTGTCCAAAGGTCACTGGGGTTGCATCCTGCAAATGCGTTCTGCCAATTTTTATAATCGCTTCGTTCTTTAGTTCAAGCCGTTTCAGTGTATGGCTTATTTGTTTTAACGTTGGAAAAAGGCGCTGTTCAATCTGATTCACTGCGGCAATATGAATCGCACTCGGAAACACGTCATTTGAGCTTTGCGACATATTGACATGGTCATTGGGATGAACTTTTACTCCTCGTTGTTCTGCCAAATGAGCAATCACTTCATTCACATTCATATTTGTTTGCGTGCCGCTGCCGGTTTGCCAAACTGATAGTGGAAAATGCTTCGCCGCATCACCTGCTAAAATCGCATCAGCCGCCTGTTGAATGGCTTTACTGATCGCCGGCTCTAATTTTCCAACGGCTTCATTCGCCTGTGCTGCACTTTTTTTGATCAGCGCTAATGCGTGAATTAATGCTGGCGGCATCGTTTCCGTACCAATTGTGAAATTCTGCAGGCTTCTTTGCGTCTGCGCTCCCCATAATGCCTCTTTTGGTACATTAATTTCTCCCATAGAATCCTTCTCAATTCGATCGTTCATTTTAAACTCCTTTCCAACTTTTAGCTATGATGTACCTACATTTTTTCAATAATTATCTGTCATTCCTTTTTAAATAAGTATATAACAAAATCTACCAATTTGGCGCAAAAAAACAGCAGAGACAAAAAAAGCAGAAGGTCAGCCTAGCCTTTACTTCTGCTTCTTTTGTTTAATGTATTTCTTTTTTCCCTTCATTACTATGCTTATAACCATAACCGAAGTAAATAATCACACCTAAAACCAACGCGATGGCAAAAGCTTTCCACGTAGCTGCACTTAGCTGCAGCATTAAAGCAATACTAACAATCACCAGCAGTATCGGCACAAGAGGTACAAAAGGAATTTTAAACTCACCTGGTTTTGGCGCACCAGCTGTTTTTCTTAGCCAAATAATACCAAGAGCCATAACAATTAAATACATCAACGTTACGATATTGGTCAGCTCCGCTAGCAACTCCATTGGCACAAGTCCTGCAAAAATCATAGTGCAAACGCCCGCTACATACGTAGCATTTTTCGGTGTCCGATTTTTCTCATCGATTTTACTCATAAATTTCGGCAATAACCCATCTTTACTAATTGCATAAATAATCCGCGCCAAGCTGTACATCATTGAAATTGAAACAGTCAACAACGTTAAAATCGCACCAACTGAAATAATACCGGCAATACCATCCCGTTCTACAAAACGCATGGCAAAAGCCACTGGGTCTTTTACGCCCAGCTTTTCAAAAGGAACAATTCCTGTTAAAATCATCGTCACCACAACATATAGAACCGTCGTTATCACGATTGAACCAATAATCCCTCTAGGAATATCTTTTTGCGGATTTTTCACTTCTTCAGCAGTCATACTTACTGCATCAAAGCCTAAAAAAGCAAAGAACACTACTGCCGCGCCACTAATTACACCTGAAAATCCAAACGGCATAAACGGCTGCCAGTTCGCAGGTTTTACATAAAAAATTCCTACGATTAAAAATAAAGCAATAATGCCAAATTTAACAAAAACCATGCCATTATTTAACCGCAGCGCTGTTTTCGCTTCTAAAGAAACCCAAAACATCACTGCTAACAACACGACGACTGCGATGATGTCCACGTAGGTGCCCTGTGCCGGATTATAAGCGCCGCTTAAGGCCTGCGGCAAATCAATACCCAAACTATTTAAAAAACCATGAACATAGCCCGACCAGCCTGAAGCCACGGAGGAAACTGCAAGAAAAAACTCACAAATCACCAGCCAGCCGGTCATCCAAGCTACAAACTCCCCAAAGACCACGTACATATACGCATACGGACCGCCAATAGTAGGTATTCTTGAGGCAAACTCAGCATAACAAAGTCCTGCCAGAATAATCGCTCCGGCCGCTACTAAAAAGGAAAGCGAGAGGGCTGGTCCGGCATCTCTTTTGGCAGCTACACCTGTTACAACGAAAATTCCCGTTCCAACGATTGCTCCTATTCCCAGCATGATTAAATCCATCGTTTTTAAATCTTTTTTCATCGAACTTGGCTCCGTCGAATGACTCGCTAGCTCTTTTTTTCGAAATATTGACATTTAAGTTCCTCCAATAAGTAAATTAAACAGCACGGTTCTTATTTAACATCCCTAAATTTTCATAAAAATAAGCGTAAATCAGGTATTTACGCCCACTCAATTTTCCTAACATAACCGATCCTATTTCTCATTAATCTTTTCTACTAAACACTGTTTACAGTTACATTTAGTCTACCAATAAAAGCTATGCTTAAACAACTATAAGACAGAAAAAAATCCAATAGAATTTTTCTCATTTTTGACGTTTTCTTAATAAGCAACTCACAAAAAAAGACAGCCTTCCCAGCTTTTGTTAGAAGCCTATGGAATCTGTCTGTTCTGCATTAAACTAAATACTCTTATGTAAGCCGAAGTTTATTCTAAAATAACAGTAGTATTATCTATTAATATCTTGCCGATCATCAAAAAAATACCATCTAAAAATAAAACGGTCATATTCACACCAAAAATAATCGACATTTTTTCAATTCCTTGAATCTTTTTCTTTTTTCTAAGAATAAAATATAAGCCAAAATTACTTCCGTATGTAAATAAAGTTAAGAGTACTATTAATTCCCACAACATGCTCTTCTCTCCTTATAATAATCAGCGTTATTTTGTATCCACTTACATTTTACGCCATTATCGCCCACTTTTAAATAGCTTTCCAAACTTTTATAGAGTAGTCATTTAAATCAGAAAAAGCACAGTAGACTCACGATGAATTCTTGTTTGAACTAAATAACTATGTTAAAATGCTACTAACATTTTACAGATAAAAAACAAAAAGATCTTACTATTAACAGAACCTGATTTTCGTAAAAGCAGCCTTTAGTAAAAGTGAAGAAACTTTTCTTTCATTCGGAATAAACGCCCATAAGTAATTTTTTTTTATTTTATAGATTAATATATTTTACAAAACAAGTTAAAAAAAAACTGATCGTTCAAGTAATTTTTTTCAAACCCTTTATTGACCACAATTAGGTTTTCCTATAAAATGGAGAATAGATAGAAACGAATAAAATAAAAAAGCACTTCACGATTTAGCTACCAACTAAACCATGAAGCCCTGAAGCGTCAGTGAACACCTGACCCTTCAAGTTGCTAAAGTCAATACTTATACATTGACATCTTTCATTTTACTCAATTTTGGCTGAAATTTCTAGAGGTTTGTTCTAGTTTTTTCAGATTTGAAGATGTTTGTGCTTATTTGTTGAACTTTCAATGGCGTTGGACTAGTGTTCAATGCCATTTTTTATTTATTCGTTTCTGTCTTCAAAAAGAGCTTGCTCACTTGTAAATCATGAATCTAATTGTCAACCAACCATTGACTAAATAAAAAGCTGATCCCAACCAGCCTTTTACCCATTCTCCTGGATGAATTTATAAGTGAGTAAGCATCCTTTATGTAATAGTCATCTACTACTCCCAAGTATTGATCTAAAGCCGAATGCGCTTTGATCGGTGACTATTATCCCGAGACAGCTGTGTCTCGGGTTTTTCTTTGCGCTTAAGATATTTTTGCCTGATTTTATCTTTTTACCTAACTGAAGATTACCTTTTTAATTGTAGCATGTACCTATGATAAAATAAATAAATAACAAATTTTTTAAACTATTCTTATACTAAAGCTTTAAGAAAATCATTTTGTCTTAAGCTAACGGTTCTGTTTGGTAAAAATGATTAATGAATGCTTCTATTTGCTTTAATTGGGAAGACTTAATATGTTCTCGTTTAACGAAGTAAAAATTTCTTTGATAATTTGAACTTAATTTTTCCCAAGGAATAGCTGCAGACAACGCTTTTTTTGAAACAATGGATTGACCAATTCCCAGTTCTAAACATTTTAAAATAATTTCATTATTTTTAATTGTAATCTTTTCAGGATGAATGTTTTGTTCCAAAAAATATTGCTCTGTATAATGATATACGCCGGAATCCGATTCACGAACCAGCCAAAGATTTTTGGAAAAATCGCCGGCACGAACCAGCACATCTGCTAAAAGGTTAGTACGAATGATTTCATTCGTTACAAGAGGCTTTTCAATAAAGCCAAAATGCGCTTCATGCTTTTCAATTTCATGTAAAACCTGTTCTGAATTATGCATCTCTACCACAAATGTTACCTCAGGAAAACGATCCGTCAGCTTTGCTAATAATTCCGGCAAATAATAGACGGCAAATGTATTGGAAGCAACTAATTTACAAGTTTCTTTAGGGGTGGTTTGAATCTTCAAAGCCGTTTGTAAATCCTGCCAGTCATCCGCTAAATTCAATAAATGTTGGTACAAAATATCTGCCTGCTTGGTAGTCACAATTTCTTTCCGGCCATTGCGAATAAATAATTCAACCCCCAGTTCTGATTCTAATTGTTTAATATGATTGGAGACAGCCGGCTGTGAAATGAATAACTTTTCTGCTGCCTGAGAAAAATTTTTTGTTTCATAAACGACTCGGAAAGCTGTTAATAATTTAAACATCGTAATCCCTTCCATTCGATTTCGTTATAAATATCATTCTAACTATTTATTTCTCAAATGCAACATATTTCGTTATACTGAATACATAATTAATGATCAAGAAAGAAGATGAAGCTTTTCGTGGAAAATAATAAGATAGAATCATCCTATTTAACACAATTAACAGCTATTTTGCCCGGCTTGACTGCGGCTTTTATCGTAGCAGTTGTTAGTAAAGTCGTAGCAATTTGGCTGCCGACTTTAGGCGCTGCTACTATTGCCATTTTATTAGGGATCTTTTTAGGCAACACATTTTTAAAGCAGCCGGTGCTAGCTAAAGGTACCAAGGTAGCAGAAAGTAAATTACTGGAATTTTCAGTTGTCTTATTAGGAGCAACCGTTACCTTCCAAACCATTGCTCAAATTGGAGTGAAAGGAGCTGTCTTTATTATTCTGCAAATGAGTATTACCATTTTAGGTACTTATTGGCTAGGAAAAAGAATGCAGTTTTCAGATAATATGTCATTATTAATGGCGGGAGGCAACGCTGTTTGTGGCTCTTCTGCCATTGCTTCCATCGCTCCGGCCATTGGTGCAAAAGAGGAGGAAAAAGGACAAATTATTACATTAGTAAATCTTTTAGGTACTATTTTAATGCTGCTTTTTCCCCTGATCGGCGCCTTACTTTACGGAAGCGATCTGTTGGCTAAAAGCGCCTTGATTGGCGGCACCTTACAGTCAGTGGGGCAGGTAGTGGCCAGTGCCAGCATGATCAATGCCGAGGCCGTTGAGCTTTCTATGCTGTTTAAAATTATGCGAATTATGCTGCTGGTAGTGGTTGTCTATGCCTTTAGTAAATTTAAAAAGCAAAAAAACGGCACGACCGTTTCTGAAACCGAGGTTATTAAGAAAAACGCGGCACTGCCATGGTACGTAGTAGGTTTTGTCCTCTTTTGTATCTGCAACAGCGTTCTTCATTTGCCGGAACCTCTTAGCGAAACGGCTCACTTTTTCAGCGGCTGGTTTGAAATCACTGCATTAGCAGCGATTGGATTACGCTTGGATTTCCAAAAATTCTTTAAAGAAGGGAAACGCTTTTTGCTTTACGGACTGTCTGTTGGGTTTATCCAGCTGCTGTTAGCCATTTTGTTTATCGCTTTACTTCAATTAAAAAATTAGAGACATTCCTTTTTAAAAAGAACCTGAACAAAAGCCGAATTTGCTTTCGTTCAGGTTCTTTTTCATTTTATCCGATCTTCTGCTGAATGTGTTTTAAAACCAGCATACGATTTATTTCCCGTTAAATTAAGAATATACAGCACAACCACCAATAATAAAATGGACAATGCTAAGAGTAAGGTTTGAACGGCTTCACCGTGAATAACCATCAACTGTCTTAAAATGGCTGTAATGCAAATTAAGATTAAATAGCGGATCGGAATATGATGGCCTTCCTGAATGTAGCGGATCACCATCATAATAAATTCAAATAACATAAAAAAAGCAACAACTTCCTGCATTACAACTGACAGATTTTTTGGTGTCATCGGCTTACTGACAAAAGTACCGATATCAATTAATTGGCGAATCATAAAAACTAAGATTAAAAGTGCCAGCAATCCTAATACAACATCCAAAACCCAATTAACATATTTCTTCAACATCCCAAATCTCTGATCTTCTTTCATTCGTTTCCTCCTTTTATTTGTCTCTTTGTTTTCCATTTTGTTCCACATAAGAATAATATATCATTTTTTTTACACGAAGTAAAAATCTAAAACCGCTCATTTGTAAACGCTATCACAATGATGGAAAATAATCAATAAAAAAACAGCTGAAAAGCAATTTCAGCTGTAATATGCTCCGTTATTTCTATACTAAACCAAATGCCAGAACGAGTGCCGGCAAAAAATTATTCAAAAAGTGAATCCCGATACTGACTTCTAAACGCTCTGTTTTATAATACGCAAATGACAGGACAAGACCCATTAAGCCATAAATTAAAAAACTGATAATATCTGTTGGTCCGTGTGCCATGCCAAAAACAAGTGTACTGATGGCTACTCCTACAAGCGGAAATTTCTTCAACCAAAAGCTGATAATCCCTCCGCGAAAGATAATTTCTTCCACAATTGGCGCTGAAATTCCAACTACTAAAAAGATTAATAACGGGTTTTCACCCTTGTACAACTCCTGTAAAATTGCATCATTCGCGGTAGAATCTGTTCCTTGTTTCATTAACAATGATGTACCTACAACCGCTATCAAACGAGTTAAAATAGCGCCGCCGATGATAATCAAAATATTTTTCATTGATATAAAATCAGCACGAAAATCTACAAAGCCTAGCTTTTTCCCTATAAAAATGATTATCCAAATATTGCCGATCGTCAGCAATATCAAAATAAGCGTACTCACGAAAGACATGGTTTCTGCTCCTAATTGAAGGGAAACCCCTTTAGCAATTGCATAAGCTAACGAACTAACCTGACTTAATAAAAACAACCCCACCAAAATAAAAAAATTCTTAACATATCCCATTTTACCTGCTCCTTTTTCTACCATAAAATTGTGTTCTTTTTAAGGATATCAAAAATAACGTAATAAAAACAGATACTTTTCGTAATAAATGCCTTTTTTGCGTTTAACTAAGCATAAAATACCCTCCTTTTAAAAATGAGATTTTTTTCATTTATTTTCCAACAAAAATAGCAAACTATTCATTTCTATCACATTCTGCTTGACTTCTCAAGGGACTCTAAAGTAGGATTTAATAGTTCCAGAAAACAACTTGAAGCTCCTGCATTTTTTATTTCAACCGCTTATTATTATGAAAGAAATGAGGCTATCTTCCTTGAAAAAACTAGTTAAAATTTTCACTTGGTTTCTATCAATTATCTTACTCCTTTTATTACTTATCTTTTTAGCGTTTCAATTATCTCCTAAGCCGGGAGCACTGGTTATCAACCGACTATATAGTGGAAAAGTAGAGATTCAAGACAAACAAAAATATAACGCTGCAGCTCAAACGGTAGCTTCAATTAAAGATGTCACCTACAAGTCGTCATTCGAAAGGAATCAGCTGGATATTTATTATCCTAAAGATGCCAATGACAGCGTACCTGTTTTATTTTGGGTGCATGGCGGTGGCTATATTGGCGGAGACAAAGCAGGGATGAAAGAATTTGCGACGTATATCGCTCATACAAATAAGGTAGCCGTTGTCGTAGTAAATTATGAGCTGGCGCCAAGCTTACATTATCCGGGACAAGTAGAACAGTTAAATGATGCCTATACCTTTTTAAGTACTCAAAAGCAAAAATATCCTCAATTAAATTTCAATAATGTCTTGTTTGGCGGAGATTCTGCCGGCGCTCAAATTGCGGCACAGTATGTAGCCATTCAAACCAATGATGCTTATGCAAAAGATATGAAGCTAAAGCAGGCAGTAAATAAGCAAACGATCTCGGGCTTTATTTCGTACTGCGGGCCGCTTGATTTACAGCAAGCTGCTTCATTAAAATCAGATGATCGTTTTATGAAATTCTTTGTTAAAACGGTGGCCTGGTCCTTTCTTGGGGATAAACATTGGAAGGACAGTCCTAAATTGACACAAGCCTCAATCGCTCAGCACTTAACCAGCGACTTTCCACCAAGCTATATTACAGACGGCAATGCCTATTCGTTCCAGGATCAAGGAATTGCGTTTGTAGAAAGGCTGAAATCCTTGAATATTCCTGTTGACTCCCTATTCTTTAAGGATTCAGCTAAAGAAGTGACCCATGAATACCAGTTCAACTATAAGACAAAAGAAGCACAGGAATGCTTACAGCAGACGACAGCAGCTATTTCTGAATTTTTAACTCTTCATCAAACGAAGCAAAAATAAATAAATTTATTACAAAACAAAAGACTGAAACAAAACTAAAAATAGTTTTGCTTCAGTCTTTTGTTTTTTGTAAGCAACGGTTAAACATCCAATGAATATAGCGGCTTTTGTCTCAACCACGCTAGTTTTAGAAAAGCTTTATTTCGTTTCAAGCTGACGGACTCTTTCTATATGCATCGTCAAGTAAACCTCTTCTTCCAGAGAAGGCTTCACCTGATGACTTTTATCTAAATAATTAATAACCTTTTCTGCACATTGAAACGAAGACTGATACTGCTGAATCACTACCCGAATCATCTCGTCGCTCATATCCATCATTTTTATCTCCTTGACCTGACGAATCAGAAAATATTGAAGGTGTGAAACGAGTCGGGAAAAGCTAATGGAGTTTTGATCAATTTCAAATTGAAAATGATACTGAATAATCAAAATAATATCCGAAATAATTTTAGTGACATTCATGGCCTGTTGAATCGATTCGTAATTGTTTCCGCTGCTTAAAAAATGCATAGCAATCGCTGTAGCTTCTGTATCATCCAGCTCAACATTCAAGGTATTATGAATAGTTGCAACTGCCTGTTCACCCAGCTTCACTTCGGCGGGAAACAACTGTTTGATGTCCCAATGCAGCGGACTAACAACCGCGATACCTTTCTTTTTTCTGGCCACTGCTGAAAAAATATGATCGGCTAAAGAAACCAGCATACTCAACCCGAATTCTGTTTTCAATTCCTTTTCTGCCTGTTTGATAATGGTATCACTTACCATAATATAGTCAATCGGTATCTCTTTAATTAAAGCAGCTACCTTGTCAATTTCACTTTTTAGTTCATTTTTCAAGACAAACGTTCGATCAATCAGTGCTTCATTTAACCTATTTCCGGGATAGGCTTTGTAGCCTACCCCTTTTCCCATTACAATTAGCGGTTGATTGGCATCATCTTCAACCAATACCACGTTATTATTCAGTCTTTGTTTTATGCGCATTAGGATGTTCCCCCTGTTAGTACTACTATAGCAATGAAGCAGCCTCTTTATCAACTATTAATGTTATATTCGGATGTGTCGTTAATAAGGTTGCCGGAACTTCTTCTGTGACAATGCCATCAACTAGCTGCTTAACGATCCCAGCTTTAGCTTTTCCATTAGCAATCATCACTAATTTTTTAATTTGCATGATGCTTTTTGGTCCCATTGTTACATAATAATCCGGACGTTTCGCTTCCTCACCGCCCACTTCAGCTAATAAAATATCCACCATGTTCGGTGTTGCATCTTCATTAACTTTACTTGTTAAATCACCAAATTTCGTTGTATTTGGTAAATTGCCACAGAAATGACCGTCTGCGCCAACACCAAGTAAAACAAAATCCAGACCGCCATCTGCTTTAATACGTTCATCCTGTGTTTCATAATTTGTGCCGTCCAACACATGAATCTGCTCACGTTTAATATTGGCAGGTCCGAAAAACATATTATGCAGATTAGTCATGGTTACACCATAGCTCTCTTCTTCACCTTTGAATGGAATTTCATCAAAGTTATAATAATGGACTTGCTCAAAATATTTTTTATCCTTAACCAGCGGCACTAAGAGTTCATATACTCCTTTTGGCGTAGAACCAGCGGTAATAGAAATATTTGTACGATATTCGTTGTGCATTGCTCCTAATAATTGCTGTGCCGCTACTGTGCTCATTTCTTTGTAATCTTCTGTAATAATTAATTTCATTTTTATTCCTTCTTTCTTATTTGTTAATAATTTATTATTGCAAATAGCTGATCTGTTAAATCAACTTTTTCTGCTAAAGTTTTGTCGACTGCTTTGTATTTTTCAGAATTTGTGACTACAACAATCACAGCATCATTCAGCTCTTTTGATTGAATGAACGCTCGGTCAAAAGATAAAAGCTCATCCCCTTTACGGATTTTTGCTCCTTGCTCCACCTTTAAATCAAAGCCTTCTCCTTCTAGTGTAACTGTGTCTAAACCAACATGAATCAACATTTCTACCCCGCCGTCGCTTGCTTCCAGTCCGATTGCGTGCTTTGTTGGAAAGACCGCTTTTACTTCACCGTCAAACGGTGCATAAATTTTGCCGTCTGCAGATTCAACTGCTACTGTTTTACCTAAGATTTCCTGTGAGAAGGTCGCATCATCAAGGGTGTCCAAAGCAATCATTTTACCGATTACAGGAGATTGAATTAACTCATCTTCAGATTGCACTTCAGTTATGGCAGTTTTATTCGCCTCTTCACTTTGACCTTCTGCTGTTTTAGCTGTAAAACGATCCAACAAAATAAATGTCAGCAATGCTGTCGAAACGACGGAAACCACAATTCCCACTAAAATACCAGTAAAGCCTTCTCCCATGAAAGCAGGCAGCGACAAAATACCAGGCATTACAAAACCAAAGCTACGTCCGCCAAGCATAGTACTGACTGCTGCACCTAAACCGCCGCCAAGACACGCAGCGATCATTGCGCCTTTATATTTAACCAACACACCATAAATCGCTGGTTCGGTAATTCCAATATATCCCGGAATAACAGCAGATAGGGCCACCTGTTTTTCTTTAACTTTTTTAACTTTGAAATAAACAATTAACGGCGCGGTTGCTTGTGCTAAAGTACTCATGAAGGTCATCGCCAGCATTTGCGAAGAACCAAAGCTTGAAATTTCCTGTTGAACAATTGGATTTAACGCGTGATGCATACCGCCTAATACCAAGATCGGACGTGAAGCTCCTACGATAAAGCCCGCCAGCCAAGGAGAAAAATCAATCAACCACTTAATACCAAGTGCAATATACTCACCAATATAATATCCTAACGGCGCTAAAATAATCATTGCAATCGGCGCGGTAATGACTAGCGTTAATAATGGTGAAAATACCATGTTGACCATTTCTGGAATACGGCGATCAAAAAAGCGTTTGACATATTTTAAAAGCCAAACTGAAAAGACAATTGGCAAAACAGATGCACTGTAATCAACCACTGCAACCGGTAGTACACCAAACAATTTCATAAATTGCTGTCCTTCGCTAATCGCAAACGGATACATCATTAAGCCCGCTAATGTCAGTGCTAAATATTCATTCGTTTTAAATTTTTTCGCTGAACTAACCGCTAATAAAAATGGGAAGAAATAAAACATCGCATCGGATAAACCATTTAGAAAGATGATCGTATCACTTGTGCCGTTCGCCCAGCCAAAATTAGTAAACATAAAAATAAAGCCTTTAAGAATCCCGCCAGCAATTACCGGTGGCAAAGCCGGCGTTAAAATAGACGACAGCGTATTCAAAAGATTTGTAACGAAGCCGTGCGATTTTTCTTCTGGTTGCTCACCTTCACTTGTCACGTTCGTCATTTCGGTTAACTCGTTGGCAACGTTAACTACTTTTCCGCCGAGAATAACTTGAAATTGTCCGCCTTGAAACTGCGTCCCTAAAACTCCATCCAGTTGATCTAATTCTGCTTGGTTTACTTTTTTTTCATCCTTCAACTGAAAGCGTAATCTAGTTACACAATTTGTGAAACTAGAAATGTTATTTTCTCCTCCCACTTCTTTAAGGATCATTTTCGCTAACTCGCGATTATTCATTGTACACCTACTCCTCCTTCGCAAAGTCCAAATAAAAAATGCCTAAAGAGAGCGTATTAAAAAATACACTTTCTTTAGGCATTGCCAGCTTTACCTGTCACGAACCCTACTAAATTTTCTTTCGACACACTTAGACTATCATCCAAAATTTGGTTTGTCAAGATAAGCTTTAAATTTCTCTTGTTTTCATTTTATCCGTTAAACAAAAGAACTATCTGTTATTTAAATAAAAACCAACAGTAGCCTTATTTGGACATCTAGGGCTGCTGTTGGTTTGTTATTGCATAAAGCGTAAGCGATTAGGCTTGTTTACGTCTCCAGATAATGATAGTGATAACCCCTGCAATTAGGACTAGTCCTGTGGCAACTAACCATTTACTTGAGGTACTGCCGGTATTAAGTAAATATTGCTCAGACGTACTTTCCCCTTCTTTTTGATCAGCTTCAGAGCTTGTTGACTGATTCTGTTGTCCTGAATCATAGGAATCTCCTTTACCAGAAATTACTGCTTCGCCGGTTGAACTTGTGGGTTCAGTTGGATCTGATGTAGAGGCATCTGTAGTTTCCGTGGTACTTGTTGTCCCTGTGGTATCTGTGGCTCTGGTAGTACTTGATGAGCCTGTGGTATCCGTAGAGTCCGTCGTACTTGTTGTATCCGTGCTATCTGTAGAGTCCGTCGTACTTGTTGTGTCCGTGGTATCTGTAGAATCCGTTGTACTTGTTGTATCTGTGGTATCTGTAGAATCCGTCGTACTTGTTGTATCTGTGGTATCTGTAGAATTCGTTGTACTTGTTGTGTCCGTGCTATCTGTAGAATCCGTTGTACTTGTTGTGTCCGTTGTACTTGACGTATCGGTTGTGTCTGTCGTATCCGTCGAGCTGGAGGATTCATCACTTCCGTTATACGTATTTATCAAATTGTAGCCGTCCACCTCTACGGTATAATCCGCTGGAACGGTTTCTTCAGCAATCGCATAGCTATATTCACTACCTGTAGCATCGTATTTAGGCAGATCATTAAAAGTATATAACCAGCTGTTATTTTCATCTGGAGTGACGACCTGAGTTTGATAAATAGTTCCATTCTGCAATAGCTCAACTGTGATTGAATCAGGTCGTTCTCCTGCAAGATTATTGTCGTCTTTCCAGATTTTTTCTCCTGAAATAGTTAAAGTTTCCACATTAGGAGTCGGGAAAATTTCATTTGGATCCCAGCGATTGGTTGCTGCATCTAAAATCACATTCGTTCCGATAATCGTACCATCCTGACTTTGTCTTACGTCAATCGTAGCATTCGGTGCTAAAATAGTTCCTTGAAACGGAGCGTTAATCGTTAAATTGGTCATGGCATTCCCAAAGTTCCAAGATATATTGGCATCTGAAAAATCTTCTGTTTCATGATTGGTCCGATCATTATATTTAATCGGTGACTGAACAGTAAAATCCGTACCGCCGTTTACAACATTAAAAACCACTACTTGGTCATTCGGATTAATAATATTTAATGGCGTGTTCAGAGATAAAACAGCTGCATCAATATTTACCAAAACAAAACCTGTATCGGAAGCACCAGTCAGATCAATCGTTCGATTATTCATATCCGGGAAATCTGCTGAAGTGAAAGTTTTAACTGGTGTTAAATTCGTTAATGTATCCGCCGCAGTATTCAGCTTAGCAAATTCTTCATCAAAATTAATATAGGTGTTTCCTGGCTTATCTTGGTAAAAATCATCAAAGGTTAAATGATCCAATCGTGAACCATTAACGGTCGGATGACCGTCTTCTTCAGAAACAGCTACATTAGCCCCGACTACAAATTTATTAATCCGCGTTTCACCAGTAGGAACTCCTGATGAGTTAATAAACGAATCTGTCACTTGAATATAATTAATTTCTTCATTTAAGTAGCCTTCGTGAAGATTGGTTCCAAAATTATCATTGGCATCCAGTTCGTGCGTGGCAATATTTCCATCTGTATGAGCATTTACCGTTGTTTTATTTTTGGCAAAAACATGGAATTGACCGGCAATCCCCAATAAACCATAATTTCCTGTTAGATCATTGTATATACTACCAGGATCTTTAGGTACATAATCTTCAGCAATGGCCGTGCTTCCAGAAGTTAATATGTTGAGCAGTAAA
Organism: Enterococcus sp. UD-01; assembly: GCF_044909655.1. Classification (NCBI taxonomy): domain Bacteria; kingdom Bacillati; phylum Bacillota; class Bacilli; order Lactobacillales; family Enterococcaceae; genus Enterococcus; species Enterococcus sp. UD-01. The sequence goes on from NZ_JBIYEU010000004.1 coordinate 106,438, forward strand.
GCAAAAACTATTAAGATTGCTGCTTTCTTTTTTCTACGCATATTATATGCCTCCTTAGAGAAATTATCTTCAACAATTCATCATTTTACACTTTTTTTTTATAATTAAACTGTTTTTTTAATAAGAATTATCCCATTTAGATAATATATTTACAGAGTAAAGGGCAGACTAACAATTAGCAACAAATTAGCTTAGAAAATATGTAAATAAAAAAAGCGGTTGAGCCAAAAGTTGTTTAGGTTCGAGCAATTGGAGCAAAAACGAGCGATATGCTTTTTATATTGATCTAATTTTATGAAATTGCCGAAGAACCTGACTTTGGACTACCGTTTATTCGTACTTAGAGCGTGAAGCAAAAGTGTCATTTACTTTTGTCTCACGCTCACAATACTTTAAATAATTTAGATTTGACGGATAAAAAAAATCCCACTCATTTGAGCGGGATAACAAATTCTTATTTGTTCAAAGCGTCTTTTGTTTGGTCAGCAGAATTGTTGATATATTTAAGTTTCATTATTTATGATTAGAGCTTACTATCACTATTAACAGCTTCTTCTGTATCAACGAAATTGAAGAAATGTCAATTCAATCTGGGTCATTTTCTGGATCAATCTAGAAAATCGCCAAATATAAATCTGGGTCAAAAAATTGTGGGGCATAGGGGAAAGGATAGACTAAACCTAACATTATGAGTGATTTAGCATTGGATGTATCTCTCTTATAATTTCTATGCTGATTGTTTCTAAAGTGATATTTAGCATCTTAAATACTCAAATATTTACTAAAAAAGATCCCAATATTCTTATTTTTGCTTTATCAACCAGTAGTTGATTGATTAAAATAGATAGAAATAGTACTCTGATAGTGAAAAAAGAAAGGAAGGGATCTAAAATGCTACTACAAGATATTTTAAAAACTTTAAGAAATAGGAATGGTTTTACCCAAGAAAAGATTGCACAGAAACTATTTATTTCTACACAAGCTGTTTCCAAATGGGAAAATGGATCATCTGTTCCATCTATTGATAATTTGTTAGCTCTTTCAGATTTATATGGAATTTCATTAGACGAGCTAGTACAAGGTAGCCCTTTTTTCAAAAAGCCTTACCTCGTTGGGAGTAAATACAATCTAAAAAAAGGATTTTTGTTTTTAGTTGTGTGGCTATTTATTAGCCTTCTATTCACAGGCTTCGGTTATCAACCATTTTGGTTGTTTTTACTTATTTTTATTATCGGAATACTTGTCGTATTTCCAACAACTTTTAATGATTACTGGATAATAGAAAATGATGGTATACGTATCAAAAATTTTTCAAAAAAGGATTTCCCTAAACTTATACAATTATTAAGCAACAATCGAACTACTATAAAAATTGAGTATTCAGATATTATTTCAGCAAAAATTGTTTACAAAACTAAGCAAAGGTTCTCGCCTTTTGATTTTAGTTTTGATATGTTTTATTTACAAATCTGTAGCAAAGATAAAATTTATAATCTTAATTTTGACTCTTCAGTAAAAAAATTTTTGCCTCAGTTTGTAACATTTTTAAAAAGACACGGCATTAATGTAATCGATGATAACAATATAGTCGAATTATTAATTTCTGATAAATCATTATACGAACATTTCAATAAGAGTGAATGATCGTATTTTACACTTTAAAACCGTTTCAATTAACTATAAAAAAGTTAATTGAAACGGTTTTAAAGTTCCTAAAAAGTAACTGGAATAATTTATTATTTATTGTTTTATCGACATTTACTATTTTCTGTCCAGGTAGGATCTCCACCAAACTGAGTAGTAGCATTACTTATTCCAATTATAGACCAGATAACTGTACTTACTACACTTGTTGATCTTGGTTCTATATTTGTTGCACTGACATTTTGTTCTTGAGTGATATTTAAATCAAAATCTTTTAATTCTTCCAATTTGATCATCCTTTCACTATTATAATTAGCAAGCCTTTAATTCATGCAATATATTCCAGTTTACTTCTTTCTTTAAGATTAAACCAAAAAGAAAGCGCTGTCAATATTAATTAAAACTCTTTGTTCATTATTTCTTCCAGAGAAAGATTTTTATAGATTTTGGCCTTTTTTTGCCATATCTTATATTCTACTTCATTAATACCTTTAGTTTGAAATAAAGTTTGATAGTCCTTATAAATTTCTATTTGCTTAAGTGTTGGTTGTGGAGGCAAGAGATTGTTTACACGTTTAATAATTGATTGTACAGAAATATTTATTTTTTGATTCAATGTTTCTTCAGTATCCTTATTAGCATTGTATTCAATAAATTGAATAGTACCTAACCCTAATCTAAGCATGAAATCCTCCATGTATTTCATTGTTTCTTCAGAACCATTTTGACTACCACAAACTATGCAAACTCCATATTTTCCAACTAACTCAAAAGAATGCGTCCACCCAATGATCCTGTCCAATAATATTTTCATGCCTGCACTCACATTTTTAAAATATACTGGCGTTGAAAAGAGTACTAATTTTGATTCAAGCATATGTTGAGCAAGCATGAACATGTCATCATCAGTATCCATCGCTTTTTCAGGTATTAAAAACTGATTCAAACTATCTACTAAGCTTATATGAATTTCATTGCATTTATAATGTCTTATTGAATATTCTACAATCATTTCATTGGTAAGTCGAAATAAAAATTCTTTAGCTATATTATTTGTTATTGATACGTTTTGAGCGCTTCCACAATAGGAAAAGATCTTAAACATTTTAATCACCACTCTCTATAAATTCCATTAACTTTTTCGAATTGCTGCTCTTTGATTCTTCATTTATTTTTATATTCAATTTGTGGAGATTTTCTTTATAAATGGAGTTATTTAATAATTCAAAAATTGCTTCTCCCGTAGTTTTGAATTTGGTTCTTTTATAATTTGTTATTCCAATCTTTTTATTATTTATTATTAAAGAATTAATACGTTGTTCTGGAGTAACTGGATTAAGTAGCATCGGCACCTCCTTACCAATTGCTTCCATAATACTATTCATCCCTCCATGTGTTATAAATAAATCGGCTTTTCCTAAAACAAAATTCTGATCAATAAAATCATCACAAAAAACCATTTTATTTGACGAAGAAATTGCTGACATCTGATTTAAAAAGTGTTCATTATACTTGCCAGTCGATACTACTATTTTTATATCATTATTAATCAATAACTTTATCAATGGAATATAATTATCTAAATTAATATCTAAGTATGATCCATGTGCAATGTAAACAACCTTCCTTTTTGTATTTAAAAATGTTGCTAACCCATCATTTATTACATCAATACTATCTTCTTTTTCTTGATGAATATTAGGGATAAAAAAATAATTCTTTTTTTCTTCAAGAGCTCTTTTGGGTTGAATATATTTACTAGAAAAAACAATTTTTTTCTTGCCTGTTGGTTCAAAATGTTTCATAGGTCGAATATAAGGTATATTATTTTCGTTAGCAACATTCTTATATGTATTAACTAAATAACTCCAATAATTCGCAAAAAAACTATCACTATACAAGTGTGATATCCCCCAGCTTCTAGAAAAAACTTTCCATAAAAAACCATTTCTTGTTGTTAAGAATTTTGTATTATACATATTGTTAGTAATATAACCTATGCATTCAATATTCAATTTCTCAGAAATATATTTTCCGTATAAATTTATTGAATCTGAAAATATTATAGATGGTTGAACTGCTTCTGCAATTTCAGATAGCTTGTTTAATATATTCTTATCAAAATTATTTATTCTAATTGCTCCTATTTTTGTTATTAACTCATAATATAAATGTACGTCTCCATCATGCTGAGCTTCTTTTAATTGGTTTAAGTACTTAGTTTCAATTTCGCGATACTTAATTTGATCAATATCGCAAGGATATTCCTTAAAGTTTGCTCCAAATGATTCTATTATATCTTTTTGGCTTGCACTATTCAGTACTATTACGGAATATCCTTCACTCTTTAAAGTTTTTATGATACTTTTTAAAGGCATTATATGACTAAGAAAACACCCTCCAAAAAATAAAGCTGTTTTTTTCACATATATCCCCCCATTATTTTGTCTTTTCATAATTAATTCTTATAGCTCTAGAAACAAATGACATAATTTTTTCTTCGTTTTCTCTATCAATACCTATTAATCGGTTATGCAACATATGAAATATAGATAAAAAAATACTATTTTTTTCATCAATACTACTTTCACTATTTTCAATGTATTTTAGTATTGCAGAAATTTCCTTATCATTTTTCTCAAAAGTACTTATCAATTTATTTAACAGCAAATTATCCTTTTTTGGAAAATCCAGAAGTTCGTTCTGAAAATCATTAAACTCTTTTCTAAAAACTTTCTTAAGTTTATAATTTTCTAAAATTTGTACTTGCCTCCTATTATGTAAACCGGAAAGGTATAAATAATAATTTACAATATAGTAATACAAGCTATTCTTTTCATGTTTAGAAAGAAAATATATGCAAGAACATAAAGTCTCAGACTCAAAACAAAATAATTTTTCTAGTTTATCTAAAATTTGAGGACTTCCATATCTATATATTTCTCTTTCATAAGTACTTATTTGTATGTCTGAAATAATATTTTCGCATAATAAATCATTTGTATATGAACTGTTAACATCCACAAGATCATTAATATCCCTATCCTCACGCAAAATCAATCTAACTCTTAAATGATCCTGATCATCTTTATACCTTATAAAAAAATATCCTGTAATCAAATTATTTCTTTCTAACTCATTCATCCAATTTGTAATATTATTTTTCAAAATCAATTCATGATTGCTACTTCTACAATATATTTTATAGTAAACATACTTCTTATAAGGAACAAATTTATTAGATTCGATGCAAAATTTATCTTGTAAAATATAATCTTTCAAATTTGAACCTTTTTCCCAATATTTATAATCAATAAGTTGAAATACAAACTCCCCAACATATCTATTAGTTCCATCATTTATCATCAAATCTCCTTCATCAAATGGAACTTCAGAGATAAGAATAAAATTATTATTTTTGAATTCTTTATATAAAATTTTCATACCCAAATCATTAGTTGTATCAATAATAATTCTATTATCTCCATTTTCAAGAAAACATTTACTACTATTGAAGCTAGAATCAATGATTTCTTTCAAATATTTTTTACATTCACTATAATTGTTTATAATGTGTTCCATTTCCAAATCCTTATGAATATATAATTTTCTAGTCGAAACAATAAATTGCTTATACCTTATTTCTGGCAAAAAACCTATATCCATACAAATGCAATTCAAAATATGAAATAGATCAAATATTTGTACTTCATTTTTACTAGTAATTGTCATGATATTTTTTAATATTTGTGGAGCAAAATTCATGTTTATCATACTATTTACATTAAATATTACTTCTTTATAAGTTTTCGAATTTACAAAATGAAATATGCTACTTTCATCTAAGTAAATATATATATCATTTAAATCTACTTTATCTGTATTTTCTGAATCCGAAGCTCCATAGTAAAGTGTTTTCTTTGATAAATTTGGGGTATTCATAACATTCAATAAAGTTTTTTCCTTTGGAAAAAACTTTAAATCAATTGTCTCAAAATTATTATTATCAATTATTGTTTTTGAATTCTTACTTATTGTCTCTTCAAATAATGAATCAAATCTTCCAAAAATTTTTGAGATCCCATCGCTCCCTACTAAAGGTGATATAATGTATTCCATTTCCATTTCCTTTTTTATCGGGTATAAACTTATTTCAAATCCCTTGTGTATACGATGAGGCTGATAGTCATACTTATTATCTAAGAATGCAATATCTATACTTGCTTCAATGCTTGTTCGAGCTATTTTCCTTAGCAATCTCCTGTAAACATCATTATCACGTATGATAATTTCATCTTTGTCACGTAGCTTTTCCTCATCATAAAGAGCTTCAAATATGGGTACTCCAATGTTACAACCATATTTTTCTAAAAAAATATTTTTATAGCTGCTCAAGGGCTTAGATATTTGTTCAGTGACTTTCGTTAATAATCTAGCAAAATCTTTAATATCCTTTTTCACATTTTTGTCAATATTAATTGAAGCACTGGATTTACTTATTATATTCAAATATTTTTCACTTTTGCATATAGCTGACATTTGGCTAGTAATTTCTTCTATCTTTTCAACAAATTTTACTTCTTTACTTTTTTCTAAATTTCTAATCTCGATAGCAATTTTTCCTATGAATTCTAATTTTAAATTGCCAGAATATTTTTCTATAACTTTAGTGATATTATTCAAAATACATGGCTTCAAAAGTTCACATCTAATGTCTGATATAATAATTTCAGATTCTATCAACTCCATTAAGAAATTTTGAAAAACTACTTCTTCTACATTTGGATATTCCACAATTAATTTTTCTATTAATTCTGATACATTCACCCATTCTTTAGTCATACTTAATACAATAGATAAGGCCTTTGTCTTATCCAAGATTAAATTATTTTTATTTAAGTTTTTTGTATTTTCAATAGTGACCCATGTATTAATTATATTTTTCTTTAAGCTTATTAATGTATTATTTTTCTTAACATACAAATCAAAAAATAAATCTTTTTCCAGTATTTTACTGAACAAAAAAATCCATTCTCCGTCAACATCTATCCGTACTTCATCTGAATTATCATCCACATAAAAATTATTTTCTCCACTAAATTCCCCAATACCAACGGACGCTGCCAAAGCATAGGGTGTAGTACGAGAAAAACATCTAGATATATATTTATATAGTGTCATAGCTACTTTCTCTTTGTCCATATCTTTATTATCTAAAAATTTTGCTAATTTAGGTGATAATGAATATAAAATATCATAATAATTAGATTTAACATAATTAATAAACTCTGTACTTGATAAATTTTGATACAAAATTTGTATTGTACCAAATGGTAACACTGCTTTGCGATATATAAACATATCTTGAACTTCATAATGCATTTATCTCACTCCTAATTTAGAATTTTTTCTTAGCATTTGATAATCTATAAAATAAACCTTTCCTATTTAACAATTCTTTTTGAGTTCCCTTTTCAATTATTTCACCATTATCGAGAACAATAATGGTTCCATCAAATTCAATATTTTTAAGTCTATGTGTCACAAAAATACCTATTTTTTCCTTGGATAATAAATTATAGCTTTCAAAAATTTTTTCTTCCGAGATGGGATCTAACGCACTGCTAGGCTCGTCTAATGCAACAATCGAACTATCCTCTTTATAAAAAGCCCTTGCAATACATAATTTTTGCCATTCTCCACCCGAAAGTTGAACGCCATCTTGAAACCAACTACCTAATTGTTGTTTAAATTCTTTGGGTAATCTAGTAATAAATGAATATGCTCCAGCATGTTTAGCTACTTCTAAAATTTTCAAATCATTTTTGTCATTCTTATCTGAAATAGATATGGAATCTTCTACAGTAAATTGATATTTAGCATAATCTTGAAAAACTGCTGATATACAGTTTCTGTAGCTAGTCAAATCTATTTTAGTTAGAGGAATGCTATTTATTAGTATTTCTCCTTCATAGTTATGATAAAAACCTAGTATAATTTTTACTAATGTGCTTTTCCCAGAGCCATTTTTCCCTACGATTACATATTTCTCACCTTTTCTAAAGTCAATATATATATTTTTTAAAGCGTAAACAGTATTTCGATTATACTGAAAGCTCAAATTTTTTATCTGTATACTCTCCACTTGATTAACCTTTATTTTGTCTTTATTTGTTTCTATTTCCATCGCTAAGTTATCATCATAGTCAAATAAATCTAAAATGTTTTTCGCATACAAAGATTGCTGATGGATTGCAAAAATACTATTAATAATATTTGAAAAATTCGTCTTTAAAGAAGAAATTGAATTAATATATGTCATTAGTGAACCTATTAAAAGTTTCCCAATAGAGGCTTCATAGAATAAATTACAGAGGATAATAGTCGTCGTCAAAATTGACACAAAAGAAATCAAGAATGTGAATATATTTCGTCTTCTATACATTTTCTTATTTTCTTCAATAAAGATCTCTCTAAGTTTAATAAATTTATTCAAAAATTTTGATTCCAAAGCAAATAATCTAGTTTCTTTTACATATTCGTCTTTGTTCAAAAGATTAGCATAATACCAACTTTTTCTTTCATAATTTGTTCGATTATACATTGTTTGATATTCATCTTTACTTAACCTAATTGTCTTAATACTACTGATAAGAGGGAAAACAAATATTAAAATTATCGTCCACCACTTCCAAGCCGCTAGTATTAAGATATAACTTATTGATGCTAATAACATTGAAAAAATATTCGCAAAGGTCATTATTATTTGAAATGGATAGATACCCGCTGCTTGTTCAGCTCTTTGAATTAAATCATAAAATTTAGGATCTTCAAAACTTTCTAAAGGTTGTCTATTTATTTTTTCCAATTGTAATTTAGAAAATTTAAAATTTAAAATATCCGAGTATCTGGATGAAATATATCCATTTAAATTATTGAATAGCTCTAGAAAAATATTTAACAATGAAAATAGGATGATGGACCCTATAAAAGCATTTGAAAAGAATGGAGTGCCTTTTTGAATATTATTGACAATAAATTGCGTATTTAACATTATTGCTATAGGAAAGTAAAGTTTTAATATATTGATAACAAGAAGAGCAAATAAATGTTTTTTATTTAGTGAAACTGCTAGTTTAACCATTCTGCTTATTATGATATATGTATCTTTCATATTAACCACCTTCATCTAATCAATTAAAAACATTTTTGCTATGAAAGTTTCTTTAATATCAATCGTTTTTTTCTTACTAAATAGTATTGGTACTAAAACTGATAACAGTCCATCCACGACATTTAAAGCGCTTGCATTCTTTTCCTTAAAAAAACAATTCATATCTAAATTTAAAATTATCTTTTCTTGAATATCTTCTAAAATAAATTCAGGAACACACACCTGATTATATGCCTTTATAAAATATTCATTTAGAATTTTTAATTGAAAATAAATCCCCGAACTTCCGTAGCAAAAATTAAGTGTTTTCGTTATGTTTTCAGTGTCCAATCCCTTCATAAGATTATCAATCAACAATTCCTTATTTAACCAATCTCTTACATTTCTATCCTTATTTTTTAGAAGACATATCAATATAGGGATGTCCCCTCTAGACCAAGTTAATTTTAGCCGATCTGAATCTATCTTCGAATTCTCAAAAATTTCTTTAATGAAGTAAGTATTTTCATAATTGAATTTAGAGAAATAGACCATCTCAAGTTTTTCAATGGCATTATTGATAGATTGAGAATGAACACTCAAGTTTTTCTTTTTCGATTCCTTTAATATATACAAAACTGCTGCTAATCCATGAGAAATATCTAAGTTTATCATTTTCTCATGCGCTCTATTAAATTTATCAAAATCGTAACAATCCGAATATTCCAAGAAAGGGCTATCTAACTTGTGTAGAAATTTTGATTCTAAAACAAAATCTGATAATAATAAAACTAATTTATCAGCTGTCTCAGTTTTACCCGATTCATATAAAAATTTTGTTGTTCCAGTAATACCATAAAATAAATCAAACCACCTATGATTTCGTATTTTATTTAAATAATTCGAATTAGATAGATAGTAACCACTGCTTAGCTCCTCAACTCTTTCAACAATTTGATTATGCAAATTTACAGCTAGACCAAATTTATTTAATTCTCTAGTTAACATTCCTATTCCTGATAATCCATACCACAAGCTAATATCATTTGAGATGATATTAATATTACTATTTATTTTCTTAAGGTTCATCATCGCTTTCTCTAATATTTCATTATTAGAAATTATTCCAGTATCCATAAGAGCGATCAAGAAAAATGAATAATCCCGTAAAAATAGAATAGATTTCTCTTTCTGAGAAATACGATACATTTTTTTTTCAATCTCAATTATCCTTTCATACAATTTTATCATCTTAGTTCCCCCAAATCATCGATAATCTCAGCCCATGAACCGAAATCGAAAATTTTATTTGCATACTTTTTTATTTCTAGAGGCGCATTGGATTCTATAAAAGCCTTGTCTGCGTTTTGGAAGAGACAAACATCATTATAGTAATCTCCCATTACCCAAAACTTTTCACAGTTACAAATTTTTTTTAATAAATTTAAAGCTGTTAACTTATTCACATTATTATTTATTAAATCAAAAGTATACTTACTTGTTTTGATAAAATAAAAATTATTGTCCTTAAAAAATTTTTCAATTTCTTCAGTAACGTTTAGTTCATTACCAACTATTTCTAATTTTAGTATTGGCTTTTCTATGGAATTCACAAATGGCTGATAACAGTATCTCGATACAAAATTATACATTAAAGAGTTGACACTATGAGACGAATAGGACGGGATGATAGATTCAACTATATCCTTCAAAACAGATTGGGAATCTCTTAAAAGACAAGTATACTTGTTGTCAGATGTGTAGACATTAATTAAAAAAATATGACCTAGTTCTTCGATCACCTTATTCATTTCATTTAAAGAATATTGAGATAATTGATAGTTATGACCTCCATATGATAATTCTACTCCACCGCTGCCAATCATAGCAATTTCTTTCTTAAACAAATATTTTGAAAAAATATTATTAATTTCATTTACAGTCCTACCTGAACATACGCAAAACAAGCCTCCAGCCGTAGAAACACAATCTATTAAACCAATAACTTTTGGGTCTATTTGCTTTTCAGAATCTTTATAAATGGTACCGTCTAAATCCGATGCTACTATAATATTAGGTACATCTATCATTCTACCTTCCCCCATTAGGTCTTACATCAAAATCTAAAATACTAACTTCGAATTGCTTGTTACTCATATTGTATACTTTCAATTATTAATTGTACAGGATGCTTCTCATAATTATTTAATCATTAATTAAAATATTTTGTCCATATTTTCTTTTTTAAAATCATGCAGCAAACTGAATTTAGAGAAATGACAGATGACTGTTCTACAATCATCTGCCTATTGTTATTTTTTTATATCCATCAAATGAATCTTGTCCGCTTTATAGTACATTGGGTTGCCAATCATAGAAGGCTCTAAATTTACAAATTGGCATTTCACACTCTCTTGTTTCATAATTTCCTGACTGGTAATTGGATTATCCAAACTGTTCACCGTAACTTGGGTGGCTTTCTTCCTGTAATTCCCTTCTGTTATTGTCACAGAATATTTGTATCCAACGATTTCATCCGTATTGAATTTTCTTGGTTTTCCATCTTGTCCTAGAATTGGTTTTCCTAGCTCATTTATTCGTTCTTCTGTCGCAAACTTTGGCGTTACTTCATCTAATTCAAACGTTGTGCCAATTGCTGTAAAATCAAAATCCCTCATATTTAACATCTTCGCCATGTTCAGTCATTCCTTTCACTATTTCTACATTATTTGCCGGTGGCGCTACAATGAAACAAGTTCAGGCACGTTTAGGGCATTCAACTATAGAAACTACCATGAATGTCTATACTCATGTTACAAAGTCAGATGAAGAGGAAACCGCTGAAATTTTTGCCACTTTTATTGAGCAGGGGAAAACTCTGGGTCAAAATCTGGGTCAAAAAAATCCCCACTCAAATGAGTAGGGATAAACGTTGTTATATCAATGTTTTTAAAACTATTTATTTAACGCTGTTTTAGCTTGGTCAGCCAATGCTGTAAATGCTGCTGCATCGTTAACAGCCAAGTCAGCTAACATTTTGCGGTTGATATCAATCTCTGCCACTTTCAAACCGTGCATTAATTTAGAATAGCTTAAGCCATTCATACGAGCTGCTGCGTTGATACGAGCAATCCATAATTTACGGAAATCACGTTTTTTCTGACGACGATCTCTGTATGCATAACTATAAGATTTCATTACTTGTTCTTTTGCTGTTCTAAATAAAGTATGTTTTGATCCGTAATAGCCTTTCGCTAACTTCAGGATCTTTTTACGACGTTTACGGCTTACTACGCCACCTTTAACACGTGCCATGGTTAATTCCTCCTAAATATCTCTTATCTCAATGAGTTTTTCATTACTTAGTTGCTGCAAGAAGTGCTATAGACTACATTCAGCAAGCTTTTTCAATTAAGCTTATTCAGCTTTTTTTAATCCAGCTTCATGCGCTAGCCTTTCGGAAAAAAGATAAAATCTGTTTGTGGTAAAAAGCACCACTCTCATATTTTCCTATTTTTCTGTCAATGCTAATCGAGCTCATTCAGCTTCTTATTTCATTCTTGCTAATTGTTGGCGAATACGTTTGAAATCGCCTGATGATACCATTCCTGCTTTACGCAATTGACGGCGTTGTTTTTTGGTTTTGCCGTGGAAACGGTGACTTGTAAACGCACGGAATCTCTTCAAACCGCCTTTACCAGTACGTTTGAAACGTTTTGCTGATCCGCGGTGTGTTTTTTGTTTTGGCATGACTAATTTTCCTCCTACATTTTCATTTCGTATACAGTTCAACTAACTCGCTGTATAAGTTGAACTAGCATCCTCAAAATCTTACGTTAACTAGTTAACAGCCTATTGGCTTACTTGTCGTTTTTCGGTGCCAGCGTTAGGAACATGCTGCGTCCATCCATTTTCGCTTTTTGTTCAACTGTAGCGATATCTGCAGTTTCTTCCGCCAAGCGATCAAGAACTTTCTGACCAATCTCTTTATGGGTAATGGCACGGCCTTTGAAACGGATCGAAGCTTTCACTTTGTCTCCTTTTTCCAAGAACTTGCGTGCATTACGAAGCTTTGTGTTAAAGTCATTTACATCAATTGTAGGACTTAAACGAACTTCTTTTACGTTGATCACTTTTTGTTTCTTGCGAGCTTCACGCTCTTTCTTTTGCGTTTCAAAACGGAATTTTCCATAATCCATAATTCGCGCAACAGGTGGTTTCGCACTAGGTGCAACTAGAACTAAATCCAGATTAGCAGCTTCAGCAATTTTTAATGCTTCCACTTTTGTTTTAACACCTAATTGTTCTCCATCTTGTCCGATCAAACGTAACTCGCGTGCACGAATGCCGTCGTTCACCATCATATCCTTTGCTATGGTCATTCACCTCCAAGTTTTTTAAGAGAAAATAAAGGCTGAAACTCTTGTATTCTCTAAAAAGCCGCTGCTTAACAGCAAAAAAAACAGGCTCTATAGATAGACCCCGCAAACATTCAGACTTAATCCCAAGGATAAAATCTATATCTAGCCCAGTGACTGCATCAGCTAAGGCGAGAAGCGGGTGCTTCTGCTTTCATTTCTCAACTTTAACAGTATATAACAGCTAGCTATATTTGTCAAATAACTTTTTATGCTTTACTCAAAAAAGCTGCTTTGTCTTGTTGTTACTCAAGATAAAACAGCTTAACTATTCCTCATTTATTTAACGCAGTAGCTCTTCGATTTTTAGTAATACTCCATTTTCATCATTGGATAAAATGATTTCTTTAGCAGCTACTTTTACTTGCGGCTGTCCGTTACTCATTACATAACTGTATCCGGCATGCTTCAGCATTTCAATATCATTCCCACTGTCGCCAAAAGCTGCCAGTTCATTGTTGGAAATCCCCCATTGCTCCTGTAGCTTCACCAGTCCATGAGCTTTATGAATCCCCGGAATAATCAAATCAATATCACCGTGCCCGCTTGATACAGGAACGATTTTATCCCCCAATGCTTCCGTTAGCTTCTCCAAAACGAATGCCGCTTGTTCTTCCGGAAAAGTTAAAGCAAATTTGAACAGCGTATCATTAACCACCTTAGTCAAATCCGGCACTCTTTTCAAACGATGATAATATTTACGTCCGTAAGACACGAATTCCTCGGATTCATGCTCAGAAACATACGCACTGTCCTTTCCACAAAGGATAATGTGGCCATCCTTAAATTCTGCCAAAATTGCTAAAATTTCGTGGATCGTTTTCAGTTCGATTTGACCGCAGAATAATTCCTTTTCTTCATTAACGACATACGCGCCATTTTCGGCTACAAAGGCAATTTCATGTGCTATTTCGGGAAAAAATGATTTAAGCTGATAATATTGATTGCCACTGGCAACCACAAAGCGTATGTTTTGTTCTTTCATTTTTTGGTACAATTCATTAAATTTTTTCCGGTCATACTCTTGTCGGCTATTTAAAAAAGTGCCGTCCATGTCTACTGCAATCATTTTAATAGTCATTGTTTTCTTCCTTTCTCGTCAATAATTTAAAGTGATTTAAACCAAAGCGGATGCCATCTTCCACATGAGATTTAGTAACGAAATCGGCATACTTTTTAACATTTTCAGACGCGTTCCCCATGGCAATCGAAGTCCGAACTGCTTCAAACATCCCTAAATCATTGTTTCCGTCGCCAAATGCATAGGTTGGTAAATGAGCAAGTCCTAAATGATGAATGATTTGCTGAATGCCAGCTTTTTTTGATTGCCCTTTCAAAACAACCGCTAATGAATAGGGACTGTCTCGATAAAAGGTCAGCGTATCAGCAAATATTTCTTGATATAAGGCATCCTTCACTTCCTCTTCTGAAAACAGATAACCCATATAGATTTCATTTTTCAAATGAAAATCCGTAGAAAGTCGTGGCAAGGGCGCATTGTCTAAACGATACAGCTTTTCCATGATTTCATCCCTATAACAAGCTGCATATTCCTTATCTGAATAACAAGCAAAGGAATGATTAAATAAACGCGCAACGTCCATTAGTTTAAGCAAGATATTGATTGGAAAAGCATACTTAGACACCACTTGATTTTCAACAACATTATACTGACCGTTTAAGCTCACATAAGAATGAATAGACGTTTTTGCAGTAATTTGCTTAATTTCCTGTGGTGAACGACCGCTAGCAATCAGCGGTAAAATATTATTTTGACGTAATGCCTGAATAGCTTGTTGGTTTTCTTTGGAAATCTTCGACTGCGTGTCCAGCAAGGTTCCATCCAAATCAAAAAACACCAGTGCTTTCCATCTTTTCATGTCTTAACTCCCCTATCGATTTCTTTAAGTTCTATTATACTATATTTTCGTATAATCAATAAAAAAACTTTGCCGCGATTATTCAAAAAAGGCTTGAATAACTATGACAAAGTTTAACTTTTCATTTTTCATCAACTAATAATTAGTGAACTATTTTCAGTAAACTGAAAATTTCCTAGAAAAAGATAAATTCTCGAATTATCGGTATATCTATCTTGTATAACCTAGGCTATCCCTGTAGTCCCTACAGTTCTTTTTTTACAATTTAATCTGCCACGATCGTTTGCAACCCCTGTACCAGAATTTGGATGCTTGCTGCTGTTTCGGGATCCTTTGCCCCTTGATGTTCATTAATGTCCTTGGTAAAGATACGACTTTGCACATTATTTTCTGAATGTTCAGAACATTCTCCGCAAGCTGATACCTTCACTAAGCGTTTATTATACCAGGCTGCTTTGTATTCCAGCTTTGAAACGAATAAGGCCCAAGAGACATCGGAAATACCACGATGCAATTTATTGTTTCTGAAGACCTCTTTTTGATTGATAGCTTCGATACAAATTAAATCATAATTTCTAACGATTTCAGTAGTGATTTTATTTAAAAAATCGATCCGCTGATTCATTAGTTTTTCACGCATTTTAGCGACTTTAACTTTTTGCTTTTGGTAATTCTTTTGCTGTGCTAAATCTAATCCTTTGGCTTTGGCAATTTCTTTACGCCTTGCAAGCTTTCGTTCTTCTCTGGTAATCCGCTGTTCGAATTCCTTGGTATACTTGTCATTATCGATCCGTCGACCGTTCGACAATACAGCGAATTCACAAGTGCCTAAAGTAATGCCAATCGCAGAATGTGTTTTTTGTACTTCTGACACTTCTTCTTCACACAAAATCGAAACGAAATACTTTTGACTAGGTGTTAATGAAATTGTAGCGGATTTGATTTTCCCGCGAATCGGACGATGCACTTTTGTTCTAATTAAAGATTTTAGCTTAGGCACTTTTAAATATTTGTTATCAATAAGTTTAATTGTACCATTTTGATTATTGGTTGTATAGGAAGTCACGGCGTCTTTCTTTTGTTTTAACTTTGGAAAGCCGACTCCTTTTTCACTGCGAAATTTTTTAAATGCTCGATCCAGATAAACTTGGGCATTTGCTAAGGCTAAACTATCTACTTCCTTCAAGCAAGGGTACTCTTCTTTATATTGCGCAGGCGTGGGCATTTTGACCTTTGCCTTGGGATTTTCTTTTAAATACCTATACAACTGAATCCGCTCCTGCAATAAAAGATTATGCACAAGCCTGACACAAGAAAAAGTCTTTTTAATGAACTCCTCTTGTAAAGAAGTAGGATAAAGCCTGTACTTATAAGCCTTTAAAACCTTCATAACATACCACCCTACCATAAAAAGCTATTAAGAGGCGCTTTGCTTCGACGAAAAATAGGAAAAATTGACTGTGGCGCTCTTGGACGCAGCTCCATTTTTATCTTTTTTCCCAGAAGCTGCCTCTGAATGCTGGATTACATAAAAAGCTATTAAGAGGCGCTTTGCTTCGACGAAAAATAGGAAAAATTGACTGTGGCGCTCTTCGCCACAGCTCCATTTTTATCTTTTTTCCGAGAAGCTGCCTCTGAATGCTAGATTACATAAAAAGCTATTAAGAGGCGTTTGGCTTCGACGAAAAATAGGAAAAATTGACTGTGGCGCTCTTGGCCACAGCTCCATTTTTATCTTTTTCCCGAGAAGCTGCCTCTGAATGCTGGATTACATAAAAAGCTATTAAGAGGCGTTCGGCTTCGACGAAAAATAGGAAAAATTGACTGTGGCGCTCTTCGCCGCAGTTCCATTTTTATCTTTTTTCCAAGAAGCTGCCTCTGAATGCTAAGCGATGTGCCAAAAATAAAAACAGTAAGTATTCCTTCTCCCGATTCTGTTCTCATTTCAGGTTCTGTTGTGAAAAAATCCTAGCTAAGAAAAGACTCTTTTCTTAGCTAGGCTCTTTTTCGCCAAGCAATTATGCGTTCATCGCTCTAGCTTTTTTCTCTTCAATTTTTTTGCGATATAGTTCGACTTCATCTTCAGAACAGTAAACATAGTGTTCTGTCGTGATTTCTCTTAATTTGCGTTCCTTATTGTCTTCCGGCTGTGGTTTGTAGACAATTCGTTTACGTGTGCGTTCATAGTCTGGATCCGGTAATGGAATAGCGGATAATAGACTTTCTGTATATGGGTGAACGCCGAAATTGTAAACATCATCACTTGAACCCATTTCCAACAGACGACCGCTGTGCATAACACCGATACGATCACTAATATGCTTCACCATAGATAAGTCATGAGCGATAAACAAATAAGTTAAACCGGCATCCTTTTGTAAATCCTGTAGTAAGTTGACCACCTGCGCTTGGATAGAAACATCCAAGGCAGAAATCGGTTCATCACAAATGATAAAACGCGGATTTACAGCCAATGCTCTGGCAATCCCGATCCGTTGACGCTGACCGCCTGAAAATTCATGAGGATAACGTGTGCCGTGACTTGGGTCAAGTCCAACAACTTTTAAAAGCTCGTTGACCTTTTCTTCGCGTTCAGCAGAAGTTTTCGCTAAGTGGTTAATATCAATTCCTTCTGCGATAATATCATTAACCTTCATTCTTGGATTCAATGAAGCATAAGGATCCTGGAAAATCATCTGTACTTCCCGACGAAACTCCTGCATAGCTGATTTTGAACGGATCTTACTGATATCTTCACCATTAAAAATGATTTCTCCGCCTGTCGGGTCATATAAACGGATCACACTGCGGCCAGTTGTTGATTTTCCACTACCGGATTCTCCAACTAAACCGAATGTTTCTCCTTCATAAATGTGGAAGCTGATATCATCGACCGCTTTCACTTCGTCAGGACGACCAACGTTAAAATATTGTTTTAGTCCTTTAACATCTAAAAGTACTTTCTTACTCATTCGTTAACGCCTCCTGTTGCTGTTGTATTGTGGCGCTCAGCGTAAATTGCCCAACGTCTGGCAATTTCTGCCGGAGGAGTTACTTTTGGCGCTTGCGGCGCTAATAACCAAGTCGCAGCTTTATGTGTCGGTGACACTTCAAAATAAGGCGGCGCTTGCTCTGCATCAATTTTCATTGCAAATTCATTCCGTGGATAGAAGGCATCCCCTTTTGGCGGATCCAACAGATCAGGTGGTGAACCAGGAATTGCATAAAGCTTATCTTCCGTCCCTTCCATTGTCGGCATTGAGCCAAGTAAACCCCAAGTATACGGATGTTGCGGGTTATAGAAGATTTCTTCTGAAGTCCCCACTTCAACCAAGCGACCGCCGTACATAACCGCTACACGGTCAGCCACGTTTGCCACTACACCAAGGTCATGCGTAATGAAAATGATAGACGTACTGATTTTTTGTTGTAAATCTTTTAGTAATTCTAAAATTTGCGCTTGAATTGTTACGTCCAAAGCAGTGGTTGGCTCATCGGCAATCAGAACTTCCGGATAACAAATCAACGCGATTGCAATAACGATCCGTTGGCGTTGTCCTCCTGAAAATTGGTGCGGATAATTCTTCAAGCGTTTTTCAGCATTGGGAATTCCGACTAATTTCAGCAGCTCAAGCGCCTGTGCCAAGCCTTCTTTTTTAGATACTTTATTATGTTTGATTAATGATTCTGCCACTTGTTTACCGATCGGCATCGTCGGGTCCAATGAAGTCATTGGATCTTGAAAGATCATCGCGATTTCTTTTCCGCGAATCGTCTGCATTTGTTTTTCAGTTTTCTTAACGATATCTTGACCTTTGAACAGGATTTCTCCATTATCAATGTTTGCATTACTACTCAATAAGCGCATGATACTTCTAGTCGTTACTGATTTACCACTACCAGATTCTCCTACGATCGCTAAGGTTTCGCCTTTGAACAATTCAAAACTGACTCCGCGAATCGCATTCACTTTTCCAGCAAACGTATCAAAAGAAATCTGTAGGTCTTTTACTTCTAATACTTTTTCCATAGTCATTCACTCTACTCTTTCATCTTAGGATCGAAGGCATCACGTAGTCCGTCAGCTAATAAGTTGAAACAAATCATTACAATTGACAGAGTTACGGCAGGAATCCACATTAAATATGGAAGGAAACGGAAGGTTTTGTATCCTTCATTTAATAGGGTTCCAAGAGAAGCGGTTGGCGGTCTTAATCCTAAACCGATGAAACTTAAAAACGCTTCGAAGAAAATTGCCGATGGAATACTGAACATCATTTGAACGATAATAACGCTTGAGATATTCGGTAAAATATGTTTGACAGCGATCTTCAAACGAGATTCGCCTAAGGTTTGTGCAGCTAAAACAAATTCCTGATCTTTCAGCTTCAAGGTCTGTGCCCGCACGATTCTGGCCATTGAAATCCAGTTGGTAATAACCATCGCCAAGACGATTGATAAAATCCCCGGATCAAAAACAGTCAGCATCAAGATCATGACAACCAAGTTAGGAATTCCGGAAAGAACTTCTAAAATACGTTGCATTACTGTATCGACACGTCCGCCAAGCAATCCTGAAATCAATCCGTAAGTCACACCGATTGTAATATCCAGTAAAGCGGCGATAAAAGCAATGAGTAACGAGATCCGTGTTCCCATAAACAAACGACTTAATACATCACGTCCTAAACCGTCTGTTCCAAGATAAAAGTTGACATTGTCCGGAACATTGGCTTGCGCATATTTGTCTACTACTCTTCCTGCAACCGTCGCTTTTCCGTTAAAACCGTTAATACTGTCTAAAAGCGGAATCCGCGGCGGCAAGTTAATGTAGGCAACGTTTTGTTGGGTCGGGTCATGTGGTGAAACCCAGATTGTGATAATTGAAATAAAGATGATAATCCCTAAAAAGATTAGAGAGATAACCGCAGCTTTATTCTTTTTCAAACGGCGCCAAGAATCTTGCAAGAAACTCAAAGATGGTGTGGCAATCCGCTCTCTTTCCTTTGTGGTTGACGTATCCAAAGGCTGAAATTCACCTGCTGGAATTTCTTTAATTTTGTCTGGTACATTCGTTAAATTAACGCTTTCCATTAACCTCTGGCACCTCCTGAAACACGAATTCTTGGATCAATTAATCCATAAAGTAAGTCAACAATCAAAATAACAAAAACCAATAAAGCGGAATAAAGAATGGTTACTGCCATAATGGTTGGGTAATCATTAGTCATAATAGACTTTACAAACTGTTCCCCGATACCAGGGATCGCAAAAATATTTTCAACAACGAGTGAACCTGTCATTAGGCCGACTGCTAAAGGACCTAATAAGGTAATCAATGGAATCAAGCTGTTTCTAAGTCCGTGTCTAAACGCAACTTGCCAGCGGCTCAATCCTTTTGCACGAGCTAATTCTACATAATCACTATGTAAAACCTCGACCATTTCCGTTCGAATAAACCTGGCGGAATCGGCCATCGGACTCATTGCCAGAGCGATAGTCGGTAAAATCGTATAAGCAAAACCGTTCCACATCGCAATCGGTAAGACTTTTAGCTTCATAGCGAAAACATATTGTAACAATACGGCAAAGACAAAGTTAGGAATGGAACGCCCTAAGATCGCCATTAAAGTTGCCAGTGTATCTACCCAAGTATTTTGACGCATTGCAGCGATAATACCGAGTAAAATTCCTACCAGCGTACCAAAGATAATGGCTTGTCCGCCGAGTTGAACGGATGGCCCAATACGACCGGCCAAAAGTTTTGCAACTGGCTGATTTTTAAATTGGAATGAAATTCCGAAATCGCCGACCAGCAGATTTTTTAAATAGATACCATATTGAACAATCACAGGTTTATCTAAACCAGATTGTTTATTCAACATAGCGATTGTTTCCGGACTAAGTTTTTCTTGGTTGGTATAAGGAGTACCTGGTAATAATTGCATTAAGAAAAACGTAATCGTAGCGATCAGCCACAATGTGATGATCATAAAGAAGACTCGTTTAAGAAAATATTTTCCAAAACTGTTCAAGAATGACACCTCCGAGATTATTTTGACTTCATCAGTTATTTTCGATAAAGTAAGGATAGAAAATTTTAGATAAGGATGAGCACATGAAAAAAATAAAATGGCCTTTACTAACATCTGCGGCCGCAAGTATTGGTATTTTCATCTACCTATTATCCAAGCAATCACTAACTATCCGTTCTTTGTCTGATACCTTCTTTATTGTTTCTTTATTCTTTCTGATTATTGGTATCGCCATGTGGATTATGTCCTCAGGATTTTTTGATAATTTCCAACGTTTTATGAAAAATTATTTTCGCTTTAGAAAGAAGAATGAACCGAAAGAATTCGTCCCTTTTTCAGAAATCGGTAAAGCGCATCAGCTTTACTGGCTTGAAACTGGGGGTATTTTACTGATTGTCTCTTTTGTTTCTTTATTATTTTACTTTTTATAAGCCAAGATAGCAAGAGTGAGGCTAACAAATTTCTGAGAATTTCTCATCTTTTGCTTAGAAACTAAGAAAACGCCTTACCCAAAATAAACAACTGGAGATTCACGAAAAGGAAAAGAGAACTGAGTAAGCGGTACTGCTTAGGCGAAAAGGATTCGCCCAGGCAATAGAATCGCTGCTTACGGTCATCAGTTTTTCTTGTCAATTTTCGTGAATCTCTTTTATTTCATGAGTAGAAGATTGATTCTTCTACTCATTTTTTAGTTGTTTAACACCAAACTTTCATTCCTTTTACTCTGAAATGTAAGTCCATTTATAATCATATTGCGCGCCAGCTGGGTGGAAGCCAACGTCTTTGACTTTTTCAGCACGTAAGTGCGCTTCTGCTTTTTGGTAAATTGGAATGACACCCATATCGCCCATGATGACTTTTTCTGCATCAACCATATTTTCCCAACGTTTTTCTGGGTCATTGGCATTCGTTGTTGCAGCTGCTTTGACTAATTTGTCATATTCAGCATTGCTGTAACGGCCACGGTTATAAGAAACGCCTGTTTGGAATAAATCCAAGAAGCTACTTGGGTCTACATAGTCAGCACCCCAACCACCGATAACTAGATTAAAGTCACCTTTATTTGAACGATCCAAACGAACAGAGAAAGGTACCGGACTAACAGTTACTTTTGTTCCATCCAAGGTATCTTGAATCGCGCTTTGGATATATTCTACAGTTTTCTTAGAAGAATCCGCATCAGAAGACAAGATATCGATATCTAATGATTTGATATTCAATTCCTTCTTCGCTTTTTCCCAATATTCTTTAGCTTTTTCTTTATCGTAAACGATCTTGTCGCCCGCAGCTTCGGTGAAATCTTCTTTACCAGAAGGATCTTTAGACATATCTGCCGGTACTAAGCCTTTCGGTTCAACAGAGCCATCACCTAAAATATTTTCTACTAAAGATTTACGATCGATTGAATAAGAAATCGCTTTTCTTAGATTTGCATTTCTATATGGAGAATTTTCATCCATTTGATTTAATTCAATATATTGAGTTGATGCTTCTTTTTGAATAACAAGCTGTGGGTCATTGGCTGCTTGCTGTGCTAGTTCACCAGTTAACTGAACGTCATCCGCTTGACCGTCTTGAAACAGGTTGTAAGAAGTTGGTGCTTCTTTTACAACGTTTACTTGGACTTCATCAAGTTTTACAGTATCTGCATCCCAGTAATCTTTGTTTTTCTTGTAAGACCATTTGGTATCTGTACCCGGTCCGTCAAAGCCGTCTAAAACGAATGGACCGTTATAGACTGATTTGTCGCTTGATGTAGAGTATTCTTTGCCATATTTTTCCACGATATCTTTTCTTTGCGGGAAGAATGATGGGAAAGCTAATAGGTAATCAAAGTATGGCGTTGCTTTTTCTAAAGTGATTTCTAATTCATAATCACCGACAGCTTTGATTCCTAGTTCTGATTTGTCTTTTTTGCCTGCTGTAATATCTGCAGCGTTTTTAACAGATTCATATAGGTAAGCATATTCTGAAGCCGTTGCCGGGTCAACCGTCCGTTGCCAGCCATAAACGTAGTCTTCTGCTTTTACAGGTTTGCCGTCTGACCATTTAGATTTTTCGTTTAATTTAACTTTATACGTAATACCATCTGAGCTGACTTCTGCTTTTTCGGCAGCGCCGGCAGGTTCTGGCTTATTATCTAAGTTTAAACGATAAATTCCTTCATAAACATTGTTTAAAGCTGTGAAACTGATTGTATCTGTCGCTAAGGACAAATCAGCACTTGGCATTTCCTGTAATTCGTTTACACGGAAAATTTGTTCTCCGCTTGGCTTTCCATCTGCTGCTTTAGAGCTGTCTGAATCAGCAGTACTTCCGCCGTTGCCGCACGCGGCTAATGTTAAACTAAACAAAGTGATGAACCCAAAAGCAAATGACTTCTTTAACTTCATTCTTTTTTCCTCCCTAAATGACCCTCAGTATTTTCTGAAAAATCAGAATTTAATAATTATTTATTGCGTCTGTGGTATAGTTTACAATCTTTAAATGAAAAAATCAAGAATAATCTTATTTTTTCTTAATACTTCCATCATTAAATTATACGCTCATTAGAAGAAGTTTCTTAGAATATAGCCGAAAAGCATTTGTCTTCCTATAAAAAAGTGTGTTAGATTAGTATAGAAGGAAATAGTTGATAGACGAAACGGAAGAAACTGCGTATGCGTGTTTTGCCCGTATTCTTTTTTGTCTTTTTACTATACATATTATATAAAGGAGTGATTGGATGCCTCGTTCATCCTTTTTCAAAGAATTAATCGTCATACATAAACCGCAAAAAGCACCCTATCAGCTTCTATGTGCCGGAATTTGTATGGCTGTTCCATTATTTATCGGGTATTTTTTAAATAATTTAACGATTGGCAGTTTTGGTTCTCTCGGCATTTTTACTTTTTTATATTATCAGCCGCTCCCGCTTAAAAAACTACTAACTCGACTGCTTTCTGTCGGTGCTTTTTTATTGTTCGGTAATCTGGTTGGTATGCTCAGTACAAGTGCTGCTTGGCTAATTCCTTTTGCTGTTTCTTTGATGGCATTGATCGCCAGAATTATTTTTAGACTTTACGATATTGCCAAGCCAGGGGCTTTTTTTGTGGTCATGGTGACAGCTATGGGTACGGGAACTGCAATTCCTTTAGCGAAGGTCCCAGTAATGATGAGCTATATGGCACTCGGGATTGTTACAGCTATAATTGTAGCCATCGTGCTGCATTTTATCCAAAAAGTACCTGAAACATTTCCTAATCAAAAAAAGATTTCATTGCAGGAGCGACTATATACAGATCCGGCTGCTCTTTTAGATGGTCTACATTATGCGGCAATTTTATTTTTAGCCGCCTATATTAGTCAATCCTTACATTTAACCAACGCCTACTGGATGGTCGTTTCGTGTGCGGCTGTTTTGCAGGGTGACAATTTACGAGCTATTATGCATCGCAACATTCAACGGATTTTCGGTACAATGGTTGGCTTGATGATTGCGGCGTTCCTCTTGAGTATTTCGTTTACTTCTTTGCAAACGATCTTCTTAATCTGCTTTTTCTTTGTTACAGTCGAATTTTTCATTAAAAGAAACTATGCCATTGCCAATTTTTTTACAACGCCGATGTCCTTATTGCTTGCAAATCTAGCTCGCCATCAATATTTAGTGAGCTTGCTAAATTATCGATTGGCCGGCATCGTATTAGGCAGTCTGCTGGGATTATTGGGCGCTTACGTTCTTACTACCGGCTTAAAATTCTATAATCGTGCTTATCAACTACATGAGAATTTGGACAAAGAAACAGAATAAGGTATGATGAAGCATAGATAAAAAAAGGAGCGATGTTCATGAAGCAACTGCAGCCGATTGCCCCGATTCTGCCATCTCTGACTACGACTGATTTTCTTTCATTAGATGATGAGCTGGTTATTGAGGGCATTTCGTTACAGGAGCAGGAGTTAAGTTATCAGGATTTTCGTAATTTAGTTTTTAGAGAAAGCCAATTTGAAAAACTTGTGATGAACCGCAATCATTTGGAGCGTTTCGAATGCAGCAATGTTCGGTTTAAAAATTGTGATTTTTCCAATACGGAATGGTTCGGCGCTAGTTTTCAGCAGGTGCATTTTCAACAATGTAAATTAACCGGTACTAATTTTGCTGAAAGCTATTTGCGTGACTGCTTGTTTGAGGATTGTTTAGCTGATTATAGTTCTTTTAGCAACACCAATCTGAAAATGGTTCACTTCAAACAAACAAGTTTAAACGATACTGAGTTTGTGGATGTGAAATGGAATAAATTTCAGCTGTCTGAATGCGCATTGACCGGCAGCAATTGGTTCCATACAAAGTTGAAGGACTTTGATTTGCGAACGAACAGGTTTGATAAGATCGGTTTATCGCAGGAATGGCTAAACGGGTTAAAAGTGACTGCTGAGCAGGCGGTAATAATTGCCGCAGGCTTGGGGCTAATTATTGAATGATTAACGGGATAGTTTAGGAGGATTGGTGACTCTTAAGCTATCCTGTTTTTTAAGTAGTGAAGCCTTATTATTCCAAAATAAACGGACACGATGTAAAATAGATCGGAGGATCTAATAGAATAAAAATTGTTATTTTTATTTTTTCCTTTAGAAGACGTGAAAAATTTTACTTCATACGCTTTTTTGGTAAAATAGGAAAAGTTGAGAATGATTCTCAATTACATTTTTTGATTTAATGCCCTGCCTTGTCGGGAGCATTTGATTATATAAGGAGGAATAGTTCGGTGAAGAAAGATTTGATTGAATTGTGGGGAGATCTTGTTGCTTTAAAAGATATGATCCTGGCAATCGTTATTTGCAGCGTCACAACGATGGGCGGTTTCTTTTTAGCGCCAGCTGCAGATACAACAAAGCAATTATTTTTTGGTTTAGGCGGAGCAGTGCTTGGGTTCATTATTAGTACGATCATCATTAAGCCTAAACGAATCGTGGTTGAAAAGGAGCAGGATTAATGGATACTGGATTATTAGTGCAAATGCTATTAGCCGTCTTAGGGGCTATTGTTTTATATACGTTTATTGGTTTTATTCCGGGAACAGATGAAACATCCGTCTTAATGCCGGTTACTTTGGCTGTTGTTTTAGCTGGTGTTAAGCCGATTGTGGTCTTAACATTTTTCATTGCAGCCGTTATTACGTTGAATTTAATGAATGCTATTCCTACCGCACTGGTTGGACTGCCCGGTGGTGTGATGTCAACGCCGATGATTGAGCATGCATTGTATTTAAAAGATCGCGGGTTGGCTGCGTATAGTATAAAAAAAATGGCGACGGGTTCTATTATTGGTACGCTTGTCGCTGTGCCAATCAGCATTCTTTTAGCCAATATTTTGGCGCCATTCTCTGACTCGGTTAATCAATATGCGCCGCTGCTGTTCGTTTTTGGCGCTATTTTCCTCTCTTTGATTGGTAAAAATAAGTTATTAGCTTTAATTAGTATTATTCCTTTGGGGCTTTTATTTCAAGGGCTTCGTTATTTATATTGGGGCATTGGTGTTGTTCCACAAGAAAAAACGGTCACAGTTTCCTTCTTTTTAGGGATTACCATCGGTCCATTATTGGTTTCCTTATTAGGCTTATTAAACAAACAAGCGCGAGATGCCATGCCGCGTCATGAGATTAAGGAAATTACTTTAGGTAAGCTGAATGAAAAAGGCGCACTGCTTCATCCGTTTCAAACGATTAGTAAGAAGGAAGCAGGCGTTAGTGCGATTGTTTCTTTGTTCTCTAACTTTTTATTCTTTTTAAGTCCAGTAGGTTTAACGATTTTATTTGGTGAAGCTGTGTCCAATCGTGAAAAAGATCCGGTAAAAAAAGCCGGCATGGCGATTACTTCCATGAGCGCGTTATCACATGCGACATATCTTTCCGGTGTGATTATTCCGTTGATTGCATTGGGCATTCCCTTGTCGCCTGTTGCAGTGGGTCCGGCTAATGCATTGTTTAATGCGCCACCGGTATTCACCCTTAAGCATAATCTGCATCATCTTTTAAGCAGAGGCGAATTTGTTTTTGGTATTTTATTCGCTGCGGTTATTGCGTCTATTATTACGTATTTTATTGCGATGAAATATGCGCGACAAATGACTGCTTTTGTTTTAAAGAAAATTCCTCATGAAGCCATTTTAGGCTTGTTTATCGGCTTTATTTTATTGTTAGCTTATATGGATGCCGGCTTAGTCAATGTGTTTGGCGTTTTGCTGGTCGGTATCGTTTGTGGTACTCTTAATAAGATGGGCGTCAATTATGGCGTGCAATTTATGATTTTATATGCAGCACCTTGGATTACAACACATTTGATATTTAAATAAAAGGACTGTTGACAATAATGAACAAAGAAAACACTGGGCAAGGATCTGCAACAGGAAAGATTATTCTGATGGGCGAGCATTCGGTCGTTTACGGCGAGCCGGCCATTGCCTTTCCTTTTCGAGAAACGGCCATTACAGTAAACGTCACACCTGACACGGACATGTATTTGGACTGTCTTTATTTTTCAGGTAAATTAATCAAAGCACCGAAACATTTAGAGAGTATTCGCTCTGTTATTTACCAGACATTAAAGGAATTGAATCACTCAGAAGCACTATTACACATTGTTATCAACAGCACGATTCCGGCTGAACGCGGGATGGGTTCAAGTGCGGCAACAGCTGTAGCCGTTGTCCGGGCGCTTCATGATTATTTTGGAGTTCCCTGTCCTTCAGAAAATTTACTGCCCCTAGTTAATCTGGCTGAAAAGATTGCACACGGCAATCCCAGCGGTATTGATGCCGCTGCAACCAGCGGCGATCAGCCCATTTATTTTATCAAAGGACAGGCGCTTGAAGTCTTCCCGATGAATTTAACCAATAGCTATTTGATCGTTGCAGATACAGGCATTAAAGGGCAAACGAGAGCAGCCGTCAGTGATGTTGCTCGGCTTTTTGAACAGGATAAAAAAACGGCTGCTCTGCATATCAGCACTTTAGGCCAATTGACTGTTCAAGCTAAAACGGCGATTTTAGCAGATGATGCATACCGCCTAGGTCAAATTATGACTGAAGCGCAAGCTCATCTTACTGCCTTAACGGTTAGTAATGATAAATTGGATCAGCTGATTCAGGCTGCTCTTTCTGCCAACGCATTGGGTGCCAAGCTAACTGGCGGCGGCCGCGGCGGCTGTATGATTGCGTTAGCTGATTCCAAAGCCGCTGCTCAAACTATTGCAGCTGCAATAAAAGATGCCGGCGCCAACGCTTGCTGGATTCAATCGTTAGAGGTGAATAATTAATGTACATGGGAAAAGCACGTGCATATACAAATATTGCATTAATCAA
The DNA here is from genome assembly GCF_044909655.1 of Enterococcus sp. UD-01. Taxonomy (NCBI): domain Bacteria; kingdom Bacillati; phylum Bacillota; class Bacilli; order Lactobacillales; family Enterococcaceae; genus Enterococcus; species Enterococcus sp. UD-01. Next base: position 134,907 of record NZ_JBIYEU010000004.1, read on the forward strand.
ATATTGGGGCAAAAAGGATGAAACATTGATTCTGCCAATGAACAGCAGTCTTTCTTTAACCTTGGACGCTTTTTATACAGAAACGCAGGTTTGTTTTGACGAAGGATTAACGGAAGATCAGTTTTTTTTAGATGACAAATGTCAGTCCCCAAAACAAACAGCTAAGGTTTCCGCCTTTTTGGACTTGGTTCGTCAACAGCAGCAGCTTTCTTTATTCGCTCGTGTAGACAGTCATAATTTTGTACCGACAGCAGCAGGTCTGGCCTCTTCTGCCAGCGGCTTAGCGGCTTTGGCCGGAGCTTGTGCTCAAGCCTTGAGCTTAAACTACACGCCAGAAGAACTTTCTCGTTTAGCGCGACGTGGTTCGGGCTCTGCCTGCCGCAGTATTTTCGGCGGTTTTGCTGAATGGCAAAAAGGAACCGATGATTCCTCTTCCTATGCTGTAAACATTGCAGCAGATGACTGGGAAAAAGAGCTGGCTATGCTTTTTGTTTTAGTAGATGATGGCATGAAAGATATTTCCAGCCGTGACGGCATGAAACGAACAGTCGAAACCTCCAGCTTTTATTCAGGCTGGCTGGCTACAGTAGAAGCAGATTTACTGGCTGCTAAACAGGCGATTGCCGCTAAAGATTTCACAAAAATTGGAGAAATTACTGAAGCGAACGGTCTTAAAATGCACGGGACTACTCTCGGCGCGCAACCACCCTTTACGTATTGGTCACCGGAAAGCCTTAAAGCAATGCAGCTGGTCCGTCTTGCCCGTGAACAAGGCTTGCCCTGCTACTTTACAATGGATGCCGGCCCTAATGTAAAAGTGCTGGTAGAAAAGAAAAATATAGCTGCTTTAACGACATTTTTTGCGGCTCATTTTTCAAAAGAACAATTAATTACTGCAAATGCCGGTCCGGGAATCACGTTACTACCGGCAGAAAGGTCTGACAAATCATGATAGAAGTTGCTACACCCGGTAAGTTATTTATTGCTGGTGAATATGCGGTGGTAGAGCCTGGACATCCGGCAATCATCGTAGCGATTGATCAATTTATTACAGTAACACTTGAAAAAGCGGAAAAAATCGGCAGTATTCAATCGGCACAATATAGTTCCCTGCCGGTACGCTGGACAAGAAAAAACAACGAGCTAGTCCTTGATATACGGGAAAATCCGTTTCATTATATTCTTGCGGCAATTCGCTTAACGGAAAAGTACGCACAGGAGCAGCATAAAAGGCTCTCGTTTTACCATCTAAAGGTAACCAGCGAGCTGGATAATTCTAGCGGACGTAAATATGGTTTAGGTTCCAGCGGAGCGGTTACAGTCGCAACAGTTAAAGCGTTAAGTCAGTTCTATGAGCTGCAGTTGAGCGAAATGGCTATCTTTAAATTAGCCGCTCTCGCTCATTTGGAAGTACAGGGAAACGGCTCCTGTGGGGATATTGCAGCCAGCTGTTTCGGCGGCTGGATAGCTTTTTCAACCTTTGATCATCAATGGGTCAGACAGCAACAAGAGAAAACAACGCTTAGTCAGCTGCTTCAAGAAAATTGGCCGAAATTAATGATTCAGCCGCTTACGGTACCAAAAGGTTTGCGTCTTTTGATCGGCTGGACAGGCAGTCCGGCTTCTACCTCTGATTTAGTAGATCAGGTTCACTTGTCCAAAGAAACCCAAGAACAAAATTATCAACAGTTTTTAGCTGAAAGTCAGCGCTGTGTAGAAGCAATGATTACAGGTTTTCAAACGGAGGACATTCTACAGATTCAACATCAGATCAGAAAAAACCGGCAACTGCTGCAGCAGCTAACGATGATTACAGGCGTCACTATTGAAACACCTGCCCTTAAAGAGCTTTGCGACTTGGCGGAAACCTTTAACGGGGCCGCAAAATCATCCGGTGCTGGTGGCGGCGACTGCGGAATTGTTTTATTCAAACAGAAATCAGGGATTCTTCCATTGATGAGTTCTTGGGAAAAAGTCGGCATTACGCCGTTGCCGTTACACGTTTATTTTTACAGAAAGCAGGAGAACGATGAATCGAAAGGATGAACATATGTCTTTAGCCAAAGCCTTCCATAAAAAGAATGAAAATGACTTTGATCAGCTTCGCTTTGTCCATCATTCTTTTGCGGAAATTGCCATGGATGAAGTCGACATTGCGGCGGATTTTCTGGGCTTTTCTTTTAAGCAGCCGTTTTATATTAATGCGATGACCGGCGGCAGTGAGCGTGCCAAAACAATCAACCAGCAGCTAGGTGTTATTGCTAGAGAAACCGGTGTGATGATTGCCACTGGCTCCGTCAATGCGGCCTTAAAAGATCCAGCTTTGGCCGATACATACCAAATAATGCGGCACGAAAATCCCAATGGCGTAATCTTGGCCAATATTGGGGCAGGTCTTTCTTTGGAAGATGCCAAAAGAGCCGTTGATTTGTTTCACGCAGACGGCTTACAGATTCACGTTAATTTAGCGCAAGAGCTTGTAATGCCGGAAGGAGATCGGGATTTTACCGGCTGGCTGGACAATATTGAAGCAATCGTTTCACAGCTGGAGGTACCGGTAATTGTCAAGGAAGTCGGCAATGGTATGAGCAGTGAAACGATTGAACAGCTGGTTTGGCGCGGAGTAAAGGCTGTTGATGTCAGCGGGCAGGGCGGCACTAGCTTTACCCAAATTGAAAATGCTCGTCGCCCTCATCGAGAATTGGGCTTTTTAACGGATTGGGGCCAGTCAACGGTGCTTTCCTTATTGGAAGCGTCAAACTGGCAGCGGGATATCACCGTTCTCGCTTCCGGAGGTGTGCGTCAATCCTTTGATATCGTTAAAGCTCTAAGCTTAGGCGCTAAAAGCGTGGGTGTTGCTGGAACTATTTTGAATGAACTTATGAGTAATGGTGTTGAGGCAACAATTGAGCTTATTCAACAATGGGAAGCAGAACTAAAAATGCTTTATACGCTGCTAGGGAAAAAAAATACTCCCGAGCTGCTGACGACAGATCTGGTTTTTTCCAGTGAGATCAGTCATTGGTGCGAAAGTCGCGGCATTGCGTATCAACCGTTTGCCAAAAGAAATCGACAATAAAAAAAGACGATGACAAAAATTGTTGTACCGAGGTTGGGACAGAGGCGTTTATGTTCCTCGATCCGCTCAAAAAATGTCATCGTCTTTTTTTCTATTCACTAATAACTAAAAAAATGGGAAGTCCCTTCACATCTGGCTCTTATACCATTAAACTGCGGTACAGCTCGGTAATTTCCGCTACCGTTGCAGCGCGTGGATTTCCCGGTGTACAGACATCTTTGAAAGCATCTTCGGCAATCGCTGCGATATCTTTTTCCTGAACGCCTAGGCTGCTGATATTTTGCGGAATTCCTACATCAATTCCCAATCTTCTTACGGCCTCTACCGCTGCTGTTCGTACTTGTTCCAATGACATTTCAGCCGCGTTTTCGATGCCCATACTTATGGCAATCTGACGGTATTTTTCTCCCGTGTATTCTTTATTATAGTCCATCACCGTTGGTAATAGCGAAGCACAAGCAACGCCATGAGGTACATCGTACCAAGCGCTCAGCGGATGTGCCATCCCATGTACCAAGCCTAAGCCTACATTAGAAAAACCCATCCCTGCAATATATTGTCCCAAAGCCATCGCTTCTCTCGCTTCTAGCTTGCCCGCAACGGAATCACGCAAGGACTGTGCAATAATCTCAATCGCTTTTAAATGCAGCATGTCCGTCATTGCCCAAGCACCTTTGGTAATATAGCCTTCAATAGCATGCGTCAACGCATCCATACCAGTTGCCGCACATAATCCTTTAGGCATTCCCAGCATCATCTCGCTGTCTACAAACGCTATGACTGGAATGTCATGGGGATCAACACAGACAAATTTCCGGTGGTTCTTTTCATCTGTAATTACATAGTTGATCGTCACCTCAGCTGCCGTTCCCGAAGTAGTCGGTACTGCTAGTATTGGCAAACTAGGCTTTTTGGTCGCCGCTGTTCCTTCCAAACTTAACACATCTGCAAATTCCGGATTTTGGACAATAATCCCAATCGCTTTGGCCGTATCGATCGGTGAGCCGCCGCCAATCGCAATTATATAATCTGCTTGTGCCTGTTGGCAACTTGCTACACCATTTTGAACATCAGCAATCGTTGGATTCGGCACGATACCATCATAAATATCATAGGCAAGTTCCGCTTCAGCTAATAAATCAATCACCTTTTTTGCTACACCATTTTGCATCAAACCTTTATCGGTTACAATTAAAGCCTTGGTAAACTGCCGCTTCTGAACTTCGTTTACAATTTCTGTAATAGCGCCTTTTCCGAAATAGGCCGTTTCGTTTAATATCATTCGTTGAACCATTTATTCACACTCCTTTTCACTTCAATTCTATAATCCATAATTTTCTTTTAATTGTTCGAGCAACGTCTTCGCTTCTTTTGCCTTTTTAAAGAAAATCACAGTCTCACGATAGCCCAGCTCAAAAACCACTGTTGCTTGTCGGTCTTTATTTATTAGATGAACAGTCTTCACCTCATGAATCGGCAGCAATTGAAATTGCCCATCCCGAAAATCTGCCAATAAAAAATCCGTTGTCCCCACGATTTGTCCTTCATGAGAAACAAATTTTCGCTCTTTTTTCATTTGTTGTACTAAACGCTGATCTAACTTTTTCACCTCGGTAAAATTCGTTAACTGAAAATTTTCGTAAATATCCTGCAGCAGCGGTTCATTCTGACTTCTTTTCTTTAAAAACAACAATAATAAAAAGCCACCGACTAACAATACATACATGGGAAAAAGCGCCATAATTTCTTTGAGAGTTAGATTCTTTTGAATGAACGAGCCGTTGATAATATACAGCAAACAAATTACAAACGAACCTTTCAAAAAAATCGCCAGCTGATTCAGTGTTTTATCAAACGTTACTTTACGCATTAAAATTCCTTGTCCGCCCATTCTATTTCCTTCCTTCTGTCAAAACAGGACATAAATTTGTTTCCAAATAAGCTCTCAGCTCACGTTCATAATTTTGAGACAGTAAACGTTCTACATGCTTTTGTTCCTTCACAAAGCTATACAAGCTGCTGACCGCATGAATATGACTTTTCTTATCCTTTGGCGCAATCATGATAATCAACCGCACCGGTAATTCATCTGTAAAATAGACCGGTCGTTTCAGCATTAATAAGGACATGCCCAGCTTATGCACTCCGTCCTCTGGTCCTGCATGCGGAATCGCAGTTTGCGGAGCGATTACGAAATAAGGGTAGTTCGGATCATAGTTTTTAATAACCGTTTCGGCATAATCCGCCTCAACAAAATGACCGTCCACCAAAGGCTTGGAGGCCAGCTTAATCGCTTCGGAAAAGGACAGCTTTTCTTGATAGATTTGAATATGCTCAAGCGGCAGCAAGGTCAACAATTGATGATTTCCGGCCAGCTGTGGACTTTGTTCAGCGCCCTGATAACGCAATGAGGAAAAATAAGCATCCAGGTTTTGCGCCAGTAATAATTTTTCAGTAACACTGGCATATTGCGTCACTATTTCCAGTACCTTTTCTGTTTCGACAATCGGAAAAGGCTTTTTAGCAACTGTTCCGACTGCCTTTTCCACTTCATAGATCAATAATGATTTTTCCTGCTCATTCAAAAACGGACGAATAAAGAAGACCGTTTTTTCAGTGTCTAAATGGACGGTTGAAAAAACATAATCAAACGCACGATCATCCATTTCATAAAACTCCCGCAAAGACATGTAGCGGATAAAATGAATATCTGGAAACAGCTCCTTTAGATTTTCCAACAGCAGCCGCGAAATGGATATGCCCTGCAGACACACAACCACCGCTTGTTTTTTCTGCTTTTGCTTGATTAAATCACTTTTTAAAAAGCTTAGGAACAGCACCGTAATATAGGTCAGCTCATCTGGCGGAAAGGTCACTGCTAAAACCTTTTCAATCGGAGCAATCGCTGATTTTACTAATTGATGCACATAATCATATTCTTTAATGATTTTTTCAGTATTGGGATTATTATCCGGTACACCAAATTTAATACGATAGCTGGCTGGAATAATGTGCTGATACAACGCTGCCGCCAGCTCCGCCTTTTCATTAATAGTGGTAATACTCAATATTTCAAATTGCCCGATCGTTTGTTCAATCGCAGCTAGAAGCGCTTGGTCCTTTTGCTGTGTTCGATTTAAAATCAAGCTGGTGCTTAAAATTTGGATGCTGACAAACTGCGCCTCCACTTGATGATCGAATCCTTCAAAAAAGTAAGTTAACGTTGAAGAAACCTCTTCGTAAAAGGTATCATCTGCCATAGGAATGACACTGCCCAAATCCGTTTCGTTTAAACAATTACCATGCTCAATACGCTTCGTGCATAAATAAATGACAAAGGATAAATCAATCAGCTTCGCTTCTGTAAAGGTTAAATCCAAATGCTTTTCTAACAGCTCCAGTTTGGCACGAATTTCTTTAATTATCTGTAAATCAGCCGCAAAAATCGTTTCAAACAAACCAGCCCCCTGCTCTTCAGCGACAATTTCTCTAATCACTTGAATACCTATTTTACGAATCGTCAGCTCTTGCCCTTTTAAATAGTACCCATGTTTACGGCTGTATAGAAGGGTTACTTCGTGTTCCTTTAAGTAAGGTACCAGCTTTTTATTGTCAGCTAAAATTGTATTTTTACTAACAGCCAGCCGCTCAGCCAAAGAGCTTAACGATTTAGCGTCCGTAAATAACAAGATAAGCAACAGATAATGCAGCCGTTCCTTATCGGTTAAATGAAACAACGGCGATAGCTCTGCCAGCAGCGGATGAAGCTTTTGCATCTTTAAATCGCTTGAATAAAAATGACCATTTTTTTGAATCGCCTTTTTTCCGTGCAGCTGCAAAAAGTCATTAATCTTTTTGATTCGGTACTCGATTTGTCCTCTGGTAGCATTGACTTCCTCTGCTAAATGCTTTAAAGAAATACTTCTATTAGAAACAATCAACTGTAGTATTTGTATCGCCATTGAATCCATTGTTTTCACTGCCTTTTATGTTAAAATAGTAGCTTTTATAAACGAATCAGCATATCGCTGGTGCCTTTATCGAAATAGTCATTCATAACATCCCGCAAAAGATACGGCGAACGTGGAATTGCATCAATCGTATCTCCGGCAATATGCGAGGTAATGGTCACATTATCTAATGTCAGCAGCGGATCATCCGCTTTTATCGGCTCTTCCCAAACAACATCAAGCGCAGCGCCGGCAATTTTTCCGGCTTTTAAAGCCGCTACAAACGCTGGTTTATACAATATATCTGGTCGAGCAGTATTAATTAAATAGCTGCTTGGCTTCATCAGGGAAATCAGTGACTCGTTGATCATGTTCGTTGTATCCGGTGTCACCCGCATGTGCAGTGAAATAATATCCGCTTCTTTGAACGCTTCCTCCAGCTCAACAAACGTAACCTTTAAGCCCTCGTTTTTTATTTTTTCCGGATCAACGTAAGGATCATACGCAACTACTTCCACTCCCAAGCCATTCAACCGTTTCACAACTAATTTGCCAATATAGCCTAGGCCAATTAAGCCGACTTTCAAATTCGCCAAGGTCGTTTTGTACAAATCATTAGGAAACTGCTTGGGCCATTGTCCACTCATGACTTGACGGTGAGCCAGTGCAATATTTCTGGTAGCGGCATACATCAGTCCCACAGTAAAATCGGCTACCGGCTCTGCATTTCGAATTACATGAATCAGCTGAATGCGTCGTTGGCTCACTGTTTCCAAATCAATATGCTCCAAACCGCCGCGACAGGTACCGATCATTTTTAGATGTGGAGCCGCTGCCAACATCTCCTTTGAAACCGGTGCAATATGCACTAATAAATACTCTGCATCAGCCATTGCTTCTAAAATACCTTCCGGAATGGTTACCGCTGTAGGTCCGCCCTGTTCAATAATTTTAATTTGTGCTTGAAATTCCTCTTTCGTCAACTCCGCATGCCAGTTAAAGCTAGTAATTTCAATTGGCTGAGGAATTTTCAGCTGCTGAGCGGCCTCCTTTAACGTTTCTGCTGAAACTAACGCATCTCCCACCACGACTACTTTACTCATTCAAAACCACTCCTTCTTTTACAATGCCAGCATTTGCTTCACGTTCTGCCTGATTTTCAAGGTAAGCATGAATTGCTTCTTTTTTCACACGAACAAAAACATACAGGATAATATAAACCACGACTGACAACCCGATCCACAACGGATTTTGCGTCATGAAAATTAAGAATAGCAAGCCCATAATATGATTGGTCATTACCGCAAAGCTACAAATCATCAACGCACCTTTTGGCAAATTAACGCCAACTTCAACCGCTACATCCGTAAAAATTGGTGCTACCGCGGTAATCATATACAAGCCGCCCACACACCATACTGTTCCGCTAATCAGCGACTTGAAGATATTACCGTTTGATACACAAATAATTAACTCGATCATATATGGAATTGCAATTAAATCTACCATTGGCAAGGTTTGATTCCCCGGCAATACAATAGCTAGAATTAAAACAATCGGAATCAACAGCATTCCTGTCAATAAGGTAGCTGTTTCGCCGTAGCCCGCAGCGTCATTGATCGCCAAAAACCACACGCGGTCTGAACTGCTTGACTTGGCTGTTTTCTTTGACGCATCCGTAATGGTGGTGAAGGCTGAAGCAAAGATTCCGGCAATTTTTGGGAAAATCGCCATGATCGCAGAAGTCGAAATTCCGACAATCGCCACTTCTCCCCAAGCCTCCAATGTATTCAAACGCATATAATTACCGGCAAAGCCCAACGCTAGCCCTAAAATAAACCCTAACGACGTCGGTTCTCCTAAAAAGCCCAGCTTTGCCTGCAGTGTTTCCGGATTCCATTTCACCTTATTTGCCCCTAGCTTCGTCAGTAGCCAATCCATACCGATAGCTAAAGGTACCGAGCAAATATGGTGTGGTGCTGTCATGGTACAGCTTGGGTAGCCATAATAATTTGACCAGCGTTTGGCGATGATCTCTGAAAAGACTAGGCAATACAAATTTGAAAGTACCATTAAGCCAATGGATAAAGCCAGATTTTTAGTAGAAATATAAAGCATTGACCCCCATAGCATAAAGGAATAATTATTCCATAAATCAGAAGGCATAAAAATATTCGTATATTTAATTAAAAAAAGGACCGTTTGTAAAATCAGACCCAAGCCTAAAAAGATCATCCCAACCTGAGTAGAATACGCTACTACGCTCGTTGCCTGCCAGCCTGTATCTAAAATCCTTAAATTCACACCCGTTTCTTTCACCATGCGGTTAACCACTGGCGTGACAATTGGTGAATAGGCACCAATAATCATATTAAAGCCGGTCAGACCAATTCCGGCATTCAACGCAGCGCTAAAAGCTTTTTTCGGTTTGACCTTCATAATTAATGCGATAAAAAAAATGATGACCGGCACTACAATTGCTGCACCAAATGCATCCATAATTTGCGAAAGTAAATCCAGCATTGCTTTCCCTCCTTTGTTTTACCTTAACCATCAGCTGCTAAGTTGTTTAGCTGTTTCTAAAAGCTCTTCAAAAAATTCCTCTTCGCCCATTCCGGTTAATAAGCCGACCGAATTAATCGTTGGCACATCATAGCTGCCTTTTAAGGGACTGGTATGCACAATAATATCCCAGTTGCCAGAAGCTAGCTGACCTTCAACCCCGCCCGGATTTACTTCTACGGTCTGAGCTTTAAAGCCATTTTCCTCTAAAAAATCTTTAACCTTATTGGCGACCATCGTACTTGTCACGGTTCCTGATCCACAGACTGAAATTACATTAATTTTTTTCATTTTATGCTCCTCCTCTTATTACATTACGCGTTCTTTTAAAATCCCCACTTTAGGCACAACACCAAATCGATCCGCTAAATCCCAAAGCTGTTGATCGGTGATTTTTTGTTTAAATTCTGGCGAAACCGCTTGGGCTTTAATATAAATATCGGCCGCTTTTTCTGCTGTTTCCACTAACCCAAAAGCATCGTCCATTGATTGCCCCGCACCCATAATGCCGTGATGCGGCCAAATCACAATTCTTGAATCGTACATTTTAGCGGCAGATGCTTCACCCAGCTCAACTGTTCCGGCGACCATCCACGGTAGAACCGCCACGCCATCCGGAAATACGACCAAACACTCCGTAATCATTTCCCATAAGGTTTTTGTGAATTTATCTTCATCTAAATCATGCACAAAGGTCATCGCCGAAATCGCAATCGAATGGGTATGCAAAATCACGCGATGCTCAGGATCCTGCTGCAGACGAACCGCATGACATTTCAAATGGGACGCCAGTTCACTTGTTGGCACACCGCCAGTTTCCAAGCCCCAAAGCACCTGATATTTTTTCCCATCCTCTGAAATCTTTAAAATCACTAAATTGTCAGCCGGGTTTTGCCACACATTTTTAAAATACTTGCCGGAGCCGGAAACCAGAAAAATCATACCCGCCAATTCTCGAATTTCAAAGCCTAAATCCACTTCATCAATCACCCGGTTCGTATCTAAATAAAAACGTACCTCCTCTTCATCCAAACGATAACTAATATTACCGCCATTTCGTTCTGCCCAGCCGTTCTTCCAAAGATTTCTAGTCGCCTCACACATTTCCTTGATAAATGGTGCTTCATAAATATTGTGAATTTTCATATTCGTTGACACTCCTCTTCTTTATTAAAATAATTGATGACCAAATCAAAAATTTTTTCCTCTTGTGTTTCTGTCTCCAGTTGTTCCATAAAAGCTTGATCCATAAACATCGCCATTAAATTTTGCAGCAAAACCAGCTGATCCTCTCCCTTATTAAAACCCAGACAAAAAGCATACTTCGCTGAAATAAACTGATTATCGGTGCCCATTTCACCAAAAGTGACCGGTGAAACCAATTTAACAATGTAAATAAACGGCTGAAGGATATGCTGCGGATCCGTGTGGGGAATGGCTACATTAATGCTTGGCGTTTTCAGTCCGGTGGGATAAGCGGCTTCTCGTTCAAGTATCGCTTCTAAATAACTGTTCTCTACATAGCCTAATTCTGTTAAGCGCGCAGATAGATAAGAAAAAAAGACCGCTTGATCATCTTCCTGCTCATATATAGCCACTAGCTCTTTTTTGAGAAACTTATCTGCAACAAGCATTCATCGACTCCCTTTCTTTCGTTGTTTGTTTTGTTTACAAACAGAGTATAACAAATCGGTCGATCATTTTGTTTGCGCTTTCATCACAATCTACTTTTTTACTTTGGAAAAAAGTGTGATCAACATCTACAGTTCCCGACAACATTGAGTGCAAAAAAATTGTTCTATATTCCATATATCGATGACGCTTAAATGATTCATCCGTTATACTATGAGTAAAGGAGGAAATCAATAATGACAAAAAAAGAATTTAAGACAAATAAGCTATATTACGGCTTCCCGATTTTTTTACTAGGCTATCAAGATGAGCAATGGGGCTATAATTTTTCCACCTGTAGCTCTTCTTATTCCTTAGGCAACAGCGTGGTGATCGGTGTTGGCAACGGCAATGCCCTAAAGCAAATAAAAAAATATGGCGCATTCACCATAAATATTCCAACCAAAAACGTAATGAAGCAAATCGAATTAGGCGGCTTCAACAGCCGCAAAGATAAATTTAATTTACCCGATTCCTTTCATTATACGATTTCTGAAAGGAACCAAGCACCGATAATTGATGAATGTATTTGCACCTTAGAATGCCGTGTGGAAAAAATTCAAGAATTTCAGGGGATCTATCATATCTTTGCGACAATTGAGCGGCGACTCATTGAAGAAACGCTTTTTGATGAGGATGATCACTTACATTATGGAAAGTTCGATCCAGTTTTATATATGGGCGATGCAACACAACGCTTCTATCGTTATTTAGACTCAGACACACTTGACAAAGGTGGCAGCTTTTTCAAAAAATAAAAATAACAGACACCAAATGTCTGAGCGGACGTTTGGTGTCTGTTATTTTTTAACTGTTTTCTTCGTATACTTTTTTTAAAGCAGCCAAATCAATTTTTTTCATTTGATCCATGGCACGCATTACGCGACTGGCACATTCTGGATCGGCTCCGTCAATCAACCGCTCCAGCTCCTTCGAACCTGTTTGCCAAGAAACACCGTATTCATCCTCCATCCAGCCGCAAGGCCACTCTTTTCCCTTAGCCGTCACAGCCTCCCATAAACGGTCAATCTCTGCCTGATCTTTGCAGTCGATGTACAAAGAAGTGCCCATGGTAAAGGTAAAAGCATGGTCGATTGCTCCGCCGTCCATCACTCGAAAAGGCTGACCATGCAGCGTAAATAGCGCTTGTGCAACCGTTCCATCCGGATTCTTTTCGATAAATTCAACCTGACCTTCACCAAATAGTTCAATCCACTTCAGCATGGCAGCCTCTGCTTGTCCGGAATGCTGCTGCGTAAATAGAAACGCTGGTGCGATGGATTGCTGTTTCTGGGCTAAAACCAACTGCCAGGAAACACCATATCTGTCGTTCACCCAACCAAATTTTGGACTAAACGGGTACTCGCCATAGTCCATTAGTACCGTACCGCCTTGACTTAATTTCGCCCACAACCGATCAATCTGCGCTTGTGTTTCGCACTCCACGTAAAAGGAAATCGCCGGTGTCAAAGAAAATTCCGGTCCGCCGTTCAACAACAGAAAATCCAGTCCGCAAAGTGTCAACGACACTGTCAAAACCGAACCAGCCGGTTGATGATCACAGTTCACATAATGATCGACTTGATTGATTTTTCCCTCTTCAAAAGCCTCTACATAAAAAGCTGCCGCTTCCTCTACCTGACCATCAAACCATAAACACGGTGAAAATTTAGACATCTCATTCATCCTTTCCTTTGCCACAAACGACTTGTTTTCTCCATTATAATCAGTCGTGTAAGTTTAGAGAAAGGAATTGCTTTAATTACTCTCGCTACTCATTTTTATTCAGTAAATAACTTTCTAAAATTAATCTGGCTCTTTACTTTTTTATAGCCCAGATGCTCATAAAACTTATGTGCTTCGGTTCGCTCCACACCAGAATTCAGACGAATCCCTTCTGCTCCCGACTCCAACGCCCATTGCTCTCCTTTTTTTAGTAGTTCTTTGCCAATGCCTTGCCCTTGATAGGCTTTCTTTACTGCCAAACCCAGCACATTCATTAAGCGCGGTCCATAAAGACAAACATATTCGCTCAGCTGAATATAGCCGACCACTTGACCAGCTATTTCCTTTACAAAAACCTGATTGACTGGCGAGTTTAATAGATAAGTGAATTGTTCCTTGGCTTTTTCCAGAGAATATTCATGTTGTAAATCATGTGTATTTATTTGATTAATCGCTGCTACGTCTTCCAACTGTGCCTCTTTAATCGTCATCTGCTTTCCCTCCGTATACTTGATACTAAAATTATATAGGAGAATTTAAAAAAAGTGGTCGGTACAAAACTAAAAAACAGTTTTGTCCCGCCCACTGCTTACGAATAAACGGTGGCCAAAAGTCAGGTTCTTCGGCAATTTCATAAAATCCGATCAATATAAAAAGCATATTGTTCGTCTTTTACTCCAATTGCTCGAACCTAAACGACTTTTGGCTCAACCTCTTTCCTAAATCAATTACCCATTATAAGCATCAATAATAATTTGTTTCAATTCACTAATCAATGGTTCTTTTGGATTTGCTGTTGTACATTGATCTTCATAAGCAAGTTCTGCCATGCGGTCAACAGTAGAGTCAAGAACTTCTTGTGTAACGCCTTGTGCTTTCAAGTTCATGTCAATACCGACAGCTACACCTAAGTCGTACACTGCTTTTGCTAGTGCATCGACTAATTCAGCAGTGTTTTTACCTTTAAGACCCAAGAATTTCGCAATATCTGCGTAATCTGTGTCGGCACGGAAGTAGTCATATTTAGGGAACATTGCATGTTTTGAAGGATCTTTGGCATTGTAACGGATAATATGCGGTAAAAGAATCGCATTTGTACGTCCGTGAGGAATACCATATTCTCCTCCAATTTTGTGTGCAACAGAGTGACAAATTCCCAAGAAGGCATTGGCAAATGCCATACCAGCCATTGTAGAAGCATTATGCATTTTTTCACGTGATTCAGCATCTGGGCGTTTTACAGAGTTTTCCAAATGATCGAAAACAAGTTTGATCGCTTGTAAGCTCAAGCCGCGTGTATAATCAGAAGCCATAACTGAAACATAAGACTCGATCGCATGTGTTAATACATCCATTCCAGTATCTGCTGTGACAGAAGCTGGTACTGACATAACAAACTGTGGATCAACGATCGCTACATCTGGTGTCAATGCGTAATCAGCTAATGGGTATTTTACATGTGTATCGCTATCTGTGATAACCGCAAATGGCGTTACTTCTGAACCAGTACCTGAAGTTGTTGGAATACATACAAATTGTGTTTTAACTGGTTTGTCAATTTTGTACGTACGTTTACGGATATCCAAGAATTTTTGTTTTGCGCCAAAGAATTCTGTATCTGGGTGCTCATAGAACATCCACATGCCTTTAGCCGCATCCATCGCAGAACCGCCGCCAAGAGCAATAATTGTATCCGGTTCGAAATCAACCATCACTTTTGTTCCAGCATAAACAGTATTTGTTGATGGGTTTGGTTCAACGTTTGAGAAGATTTCGATCTTCACATCGTTTTTGCGTTTTTGTAATTCTTTACGGACTGTATCAGCATAACCGAATTGAACCATACCTGGGTCACAAACGATCATAACACGTTCAATATTTTCCATTTTTTGTAGGTATTGTAATGAATTTTTTTCAAAGAAAATTTTTGGCGGTAATTTAAACCATTGCATATTATTTCTCCGTTTCGCTACAGTTTTGACGTTGATCAAGTTAACAGCAGATACGTTTTTAGAGACAGAGTTTTTACCATATGATCCGCAACCTAATGTCAATGAAGGAATCATTTCGTTGTAGATATTTCCGATTCCGCCTTCAGCAGATGGTGAGTTTACCAAGATACGACAAGCTTTCATGCGTAAACCGAATTTCACTTGTAAGTCTTCGTCTTCTGTGTGAATCACAGCCGTATGTCCCAAGCCGCCCAATTCAAGCATTGCTTCACATAAATCTAAGGCATGCGCTGTATTTTCAGCTTTCATCATTGCTAAAACTGGTGATAATTTTTCACGTGAAAGCGGGTATTCAGCACCTGCTCCTTCGATTTCTGCAACTAGGATTTTAGTGCCTTTTGGTACTTTGATTCCTGCAAGCTCTGCAATATGTTCTGCAGAGTAACCAACGATGGCAGGATTAACTGCATATTTTCCTTCGTTCATTACCGCATCTTCTAGTTTTTGTAATTCATTTGGTTTTACAAAGTAAACTTGATGCGCTTCAAATTCAGCTTTTACAGCTGCATAAACTTCTTTGTCCACGATCACTGCTTGTTCAGAGGCACAGATCATACCATTATCGAATGATTTTGAAACAATTAGGTCATTAACTGCGCGTTTGATTTTTGCAGATTTTTCAATGTAGGCTGGCACGTTTCCTGGTCCAACACCTAAAGCTGGTTTACCGGTTGAGTAGGCTGATTTCACCATGCCGGCACCACCTGTTGCTAGTACAATCGCAATTCCAGGATGGTTCATTAAGCCTGAAGTTGCTTCCAGTGATGGATGCTCAATCCATTGGATACAATTTTCCGGAGCGCCTGCTTTGATTGCGGCATCACGTACGATGCGAGCTGCTTCAGCAGAACATTTTTGCGCACTTGGATGGAAAGCAAAGACGATTGGGTTCCGTGTTTTAAGTGCGATTAATGATTTGAAAATAGTTGTTGAGGTTGGGTTGGTTGTTGGTGTTACCCCGCAAACAACTCCAACTGGTTCAGCGATTTCGATCAAGCCTGTTTGGTCGTCCTGATTAATCACGCCTACTGTTTTATCATGTTTAATGCTGTTCCAGATATATTCAGATGCATACATATTTTTAATTGCTTTGTCTTCGTAAATACCACGGCCGGTTTCTTCTACAGCCATTTTTGCTAAAGGCATATGTTGATCTAATGCGGCCATTGCCATTTGGTGAACAATATGGTCAACCTTTGCTTGATCAAAATCTTCCATTTCTTTCAAAGCAACATTTGCTTTTTGTGCTAGTTCATCGATCATTGCTTGTACGTCAAGGGTTTTAGCTTCTTCTTTTTTCATCGTTTTAGCCATTGTGATCCTCCTGAAAGATAATTTATTCGTTTTTTTATTTGTTAACTTTTTCACATACACATCATACAATATTTTTTTATCGTTGTAAATAGTTTTTTGTGATTTTTTTCACATTTATTTTTTTCCACAAAAAAAAGACCCATTCTTCATTAGAATAAGTCTTCTAAGTCATGCCAGTCTTTAAGCTGTAGACTGCTGGTTTGAGCGACCAGCTGCTGATAATCAAAAAATTCATTTGGCTTTATGGTCGAAATGTCTCTGCGACAATCTTTTATGGACTTCGGCTGTTTCTTTTTCCAGCGATAAGCAACAAGGTAGTTCATCAATTCAGTTTCGTTGACGGATGAATAACCTAGCTGCTGAAAAGACAGACATTTCAGCTTTATCTCTTTTTTCAATAACACTTTCTGGTGCCAAGATAACGTTTCGATGATCCTTTCCCCCCAACTAAAAAGTGCTGCTACACCAGGCCGAATAATTATCTATGTATGTGAATCAATCAATCACAGAAAGAAAAAATTCCAGCAAGCTGGAATTTATTCTTTCGTTTCGCCATGCTCAGAAGTTTCTTCTGGAGCCGGCTCCTCAACAGTTACTTCTGTTTCAGTTACTACAGTTGTCCCTGCGCTAGGTTTGACGCTCTTAATTGCACCGCGGTCAAATTCAAGGACAATTCCTTCACAATCAATAAAGATGGTTCTTTTCTCATTATCGATTTCAGAGATCACTCCGTGTAAGCCGCCGATAGTGACAACTTCATCGCCGATTTTCATAGAGTCTAAAAGAGTTTGCCGTTCATTTTGTTGTTTCTTTTGTGAGCGCGTCATGAAAAACATCATACCGCCCAAAAGAATTAATGGTAAAATTAACGAAAGTCCTCCGCCCATTTTTCTTCACCTCTTTATTGTATAATCACTAGTTTACTGTAACAAAATTTCGTGTGCAACACTAGTCTTTTGATTGCTTTTTTAGAAACTTTTCGCATTAGCTTCATTATAGCCGTATTCTTCAAAAAATGCTTCTCTAAACTCTAATAAATTATCATCCATAATGGCCTGACGGACTTGTTTCATCACATTTAGTAAGAAGTAGAGATTATGGTAAGAAGTCAATCGAATCCCAAAGGTTTCATCACATTTAATCAAGTGACGAATGTAGGCGCGTGAATAATTTTTGCATGTATAGCAATCACATTTTTCATCAAGCGGTCTAAAATCTCTTGCGTACTGCGCGTTTTTAACTACCAAACGGCCTTTAGAGGTCATACAGGTACCATTACGGGCAATTCTGGTCGGCAAGACACAGTCAAACATATCGATGCCACGTATGACGCCGTCAATTAAAGAATCAGCCGTACCAACACCCATCAAGTATCGCGGTTTGTTTTCAGGAATCAGCGGAGTGGTAAAGTCCAGCACTCGATTCATTTCTTCTTTCGGCTCACCCACAGATAACCCGCCAATCGAATAGCCCGGAAAATCCATACTGACTAAGTCCTTGGCACTTTGACGTCTTAAATCTTCAAAACCGGCACCTTGGATAATCCCAAATAAGCCCTGACGATCCGGATTAGCATGTGCTTTTAAGCCCCGCTCTGCCCAACGAGAAGTCCGCTCGATTGATTTTTTCACATAATCATAGCTTTCATCAAACGGCGGACATTCATCAAAGCTCATCATAATATCCGAGCCTAATTTATTTTGAATATCGATGGCTTTCTCTGGTGAAAGAAACAGCTTAGAGCCATTCAGATGATTTCTAAAATGGACGCCTTCTTCTTTAATATCCCGCATGTCACTTAAAGAAAATACTTGGAAACCGCCTGAATCGGTTAGAATCGGCTGATCCCAATTCATAAACTTGTGTAGTCCGCCGGCTTCTGCAATTAAATCTTCTCCCGGACGAAGCCATAAATGATACGTATTACTTAAAATCACGCCTGCGCCCATTGCTTTTAATTCTTCTGGCGCAATTGTTTTGACTGTCGCTAACGTTCCTACCGGCATAAACATTGGTGTTGGGAATGTACCATGCGGTGTAATTAATTCACCCAAACGAGCACCGGTATGCTTTTCTTTTTTTATTAAACGATAACGAATGGCTGATTGAGACATTCATTTCCCTACTTTCATTTGAAAATTTACACTTCAACCATCATACGTGTTTTTGCTTGTATTTGCAAGAGGGGAAGCGGTTTTCCGACAATATCTGAACGCTATTTTAATCTTTTTTTTGGGAATAATTCTGGAATAACAAAAAAAGCACAAAACAAGCGAAAACGCAGCCTGCTTTATGCTCTTGTATTTTATTTTTTATTGAAAATCATGTGCTTCCAGAGCAACCATCGCAGCTTTTACGACTTCCGGCGTAATTGTTTCTTTCATATAATGAATCGTTTCGTGCGCTTCTGCCGCCCGCTGCGCCACTCGCGTGTATTCTTCCTCGGATAAGGTCATTCCCATATCTTTTAAAGAAGTCGGTAAATTCAAGCTGCGATAAAATGGCACTAGACGGTCGATTTCCTGCCATTTATTTTCAATAACTAATTGAACGAATACGCCGTAGGCTACTTTGTTGCCGTGCAGCTGCTGGTGACTTTCCGGTAAAAGCGTTAACGCATCATGAATGGAATGCGCACCGGATGTCCGACCATAATCATCACCAAAGCCACCGACCATACCGCCCAATAAAATATTCGTTTCAATGACATTTAAAAATGGTTGGTTGATTGTTTTTTGTTCCATTGCCTTTAAGGCTTCCAGACTGTCAGCTAATAAAACATCGCGACATTTTTTAGCCGCAAAAGCCGCTACTTGAATTTCGATTGATTGAACAGCCAGTTGAGAAATCATCGCATCTGCTTCATACCATTTAGCAATCGTATCGCCAATACCAGCCACCATTAAATCCAACGGCGAATCTAAAATCACTTGCGGTTCAATCAAAACCAGCGCATTACTTACCGGAAACACATCGTAACGAACCATTGACCCATCCGGATTGTAAATCACGCTCAACGGTGTATAAGCGGCACACGTTGCAGCCAAGGTCGGTAAAATTAAAACCGGCTTTTGACATTGATGCGCCACGGCTTTACCTAAATCTGCAACCTTGCCGCCGCCTACAGCAATAATCGCCTCTAAAGAATGCTCTTGAAAAAAGTCCGTTAATTCCGCAGTCTTTTCATCTGTACATTCCCCGCCATAATAAACAAAATGCTGCTCAATCGCCGGCATCTCCGGATAATAAGGCTTAGCCGCCTCCCATGAAGCTGTTCCATGCAAAACAAGCACCCGCTGCAGCTTTCTTCTATTTAAATGCTCTTCGAGTTCATTCCATGCCCCTACGCGACATTCATATTCCTGTGGTGCGCCTCTAACGATTAATGCTTGTTCCATGATTGTTGACCATCCATTCTTTATTAATTTTTATGCAAAAATAATTTTTGAGAATTCTTTAGGAAAATAAACTTTTCCTTTCTTCTAATCTATGATATGATAATTCACATCCGAAAACAATAAATTTTTATACATTTATTCGATTTTTTTAGAATATTTATCAAAAATCAACCTACAAAGGAGAGGCACACATGAAATTAGGTAAAAAAACAGCTGCACTTATCACATCCATTTTCCTTGTTTTACTCACACTACTCCTGCTGCAAAGCGCTTTGGCGGAAGAAAAAGATCCCATTTACGACAATATCCAAAAACGTGGCGAGCTAATCGTTGGTTTATCCGCTGATTATGCACCCTATGAATTCCATGCGGATGTAGACGGAAAAGACCAAATTGTCGGTTTTGACATTTCTATTGCGCAAAAAATCGCAGACGATTTAGGCGTAAAATTAAAAATTGAAGAGCTGGGTTTTGATGCATTGCTGGGTGCCTTAAAAACAGGCAAAATTGACTTAATTATTTCTGGTATGGCACCAACACCCGAACGTCTTCAGGAAGTGAACTTTTCTACTCCTTATATGCAAGTACAGCAAAAGGTAATCGTAAGAGAAGCTGAAAAAGACAACTTCAAATCAACCAAAGATTTTTCCGGAATTAAAGTCGGTGTCCAAAAGCAAACGACTCAAGAAGAGCTGGCCAAAAATGAATTAACCGGCTCTATCCCAACCTCTTTACAAAAAGTACCGGATATCATCATGAACTTAAAAAACAAAAAAGTAGATGCAGCCGTTTTAGAAGGTCCGGTAGCAGAAGCCTATGTTGATCGTGATAAAAATCTAACCTTTGCCGATGTAACTTTTGAACAAGGCGAAAAAGAAGCAGCCGTTGCTATCTCAAAAGAAGCACCGGTTCTGACTGAAAAAGTCAACGAATCCATTAAAGAAATTAATGACAATAACTTGTTGGACGGCTACAAAAAAGAAGCCAGCAAACTGATGTTTACAGATGATGAAAGCTTTTTAGGAAAATACGGTAAATTTTATATCAATGGTGCCGGTTATACGATTTTTCTAGCCTTCATGGGCGTTTTATTCGGTGCTATTTTAGGTGGTTTACTAGCTTTAATGAAATTGTCTAAATCTAAAATTCTACGTGCTCTTGCCATTGCTTATATTGAATATGTGCGTGGCACACCGCTCTTGGTACAAATTTTCATTGTATATTTCGGTACAGGCGTTTTAGGTCTGGATCTTTCTAAAATTGCGGCCGGCTGTATTGCGCTTGCCTTAAACAGTGGTGCTTATGTAGCTGAAATCGTTCGTGCCGGCATTAACGCCGTTAATAAAGGACAGCTTGAAGCCGCGCGTTCTCTAGGAATGAATCAGACACTTGCAATGCGTTATATCATTTTACCGCAGGCGATCAAAAATATATTACCTGCTCTAGGAAACGAGTTCGTGACCGTTATCAAAGAATCCTCTGTTGTTTCTGTTATCGGCGTATCTGAATTGATTTTCCAAGCCGGCAATGTTCAAGGAGCCAGCTTTAAACCATTCTTACCGTATTTAGTCGTATCCTTGATTTACTTTGTTTTAACCTTTACTATTTCTCGTCTGTTAGGTGTTGCTGAAAGGAGAATGAGCACTAGTGATTAATATTAAGAATCTGCATAAAACATTTGGAACCAACGAAGTCTTAAAGGGCATCGATTTAGACGTCAAAGCCGGTGAAGTGGTCGTCATCATCGGTCCTTCCGGTAGTGGGAAAAGTACGTTTTTACGTTGTTTAAATTTATTGGAGCAGCCAACAGAAGGCACCATTGAATTTGAAGGAAAGAATCTGCTGGATGGAGATACAAATATTGATGAGCTGCGCCAAAAAATGGGCATGGTTTTCCAAAATTTCAATCTCTTCCCACATAAAACTGTTTTAGAAAATTTAACGATCAGTCCGATAAAAGTCAAAAAAGAAAATCCTGACCAAGCCAAAGAAAAGGCCTTAGCGTTATTGGATCAAGTTGGCTTAAAAGATAAAAGCGCCAGCTACCCTTCCAGCTTATCCGGCGGTCAACAGCAACGGGTCGCAATTGCACGAGCTTTAGCGATGAACCCTGATGTTATGCTGTTTGATGAACCAACCTCAGCACTTGACCCGGAAATGGTCGGAGAGGTATTAGCTGTAATGAAAGCTTTAGCCGTTGAAGGAATGACAATGGTCGTTGTCACACACGAAATGGGCTTTGCACGTGAAGTAAGTGATCGTGTTATCTTTATGGATGCCGGAATTATTCAAGAAGAAGGAACACCAGAAGAAATATTTGGCCAACCCAAAAATCCGCGAACCCAGGATTTCTTGAGAAAAGTACTGTAAGCTTCCTTTTAGAGGATGACCAAAACACTTACTATGTGTTGGTTCATCCTCTTTATTTAATTTCTCGGAAAATTTGCAGATCATTTTCACCTAAAAAAGTAGTATACTGATATAAACTAGTCACTGGAGGATAAAAAAATGGATATCACAAACATCGCATCGCAATACCAACAGCCAGCTGAAAATATTCTTATGGATATAGCGACACTGGCAAAACAAGTACCGGATTTACTGGATCTATCAATCGGAGATCCCGATTTGATTACCGATGAACGCATTATTAATGCAGCCTTTACAGATGTCAAAAACGGCCATACAAAATACACAGCCTCAGGCGGCAGTCAGGAATTTCTCGATACGGTCATCGACTTTTATCAAAAGCAATACGGACTGACCTTTGCTGCTGATCAGGTACGAGCAACGGTTGGCGCTTTACACGGCATGTATTTGACCTTGCAGGTTTTATTAAATCCGGGAGATGAAGTGATTATCCATGAGCCTTATTTTTCGCCTTACAAAGATCAAGTTCTCTTCGCTGGCGGCAAACCTGTTTTTATCCCAACCTATGAAGAAGACGGCTTTCAAATTAATATCGATGTTTTAAAAGCTGCGATTACAGATAAAACCAAAGCAATCATTATTAACTCGCCGAATAATCCAACGGGTGCTGTTTTTTCACCTGAAACATTTAAAGCAATTGCCGAGCTTGCGATTGAACATGACTTTTATATTCTTTCAGATGAAGTCTATGAAGCCTTTTGCTTCTACGATGATTTTGTCCCGATGGCTACATTTGCACCTGAAAACACGATTACCTTCAGCAGCTTTTCAAAAGCATTTGCCATGACAGGCTGGCGTATTGGGTATATGATTGCTCCTGCTTATATTAACGATGCCGCTAAATTAATCAATGAAAGTATTACTTATTCTGCGCCAAGCCCTTCTCAGCAAGCAGGGATCTATGCATTGAATCATGCGGACTTATTAGTGCCGGAGGTTGTTTCAGTATTCAAGCAACGGTTAGAATATGTTGATCAGCGTGTTGCTGATATTCCGTTCTTATCCCTGCATCCGGTTAAGGGCAGTATGTATGCCTTCATTAATATTTCTAAAACAGGTCTTACCTCTGTGCCTTTTGTGGAAAAAGTTTTAAAAGAAACGAATGTCTTAATGATTCCAGGTAAAGCTTTTGGCGAAACCACCGGCGATAATTATGTTCGACTAGCTGCTACTCAAAATCTTGATGTGTTGAAAGAAGCCTTTGATCGAATCGAAAAATTAAGCTTTTAATAGCGCTTTCCCACACTAAAAAGCGAGTGCTGAATGAAAGCACCCGCTTTTTTATTAAAAATCCCTTTTTATTTATTCACTGTCCACCAAAGTATTGTAAAGAATTACCAGAGTTGCTACCACACAAACACTTACCTGAACCAGTACGTTATCTGTAAAATTCTCTGCGATTTTAATGGTCGCAATCGCCAGAAAGAAGCAGAGAGCTAAAATCCCCGCGGTTTTTATTCGCTTCATCTCTTGTTGAATTCGATAGACGGTTTCCACAGGGACACCATTTTGCTGAGCGATACGTCTTAATTTTTGTTTTTGAAACAGCTGACGAATAATTCCCCGATAAAGCTTCTTGGCCTCTACATCCCGGCTAAAAACAGAATAGCTAGTTTTATTACGTTCTTTTTCTTTTTTTAATTGAATAAGTCGCGGATGTTGCAAGCGGTCATTTTGCTCTACCCATGAAATTATATCCCACCATTCCATTAAGCTTAATTCCGGCGCCGTCAACACAATCAGTTCGAGCTCTAATTCATAAAGTTCGGAAAAAAATTCAAGCAGTTCCCGGTAATCTCTCGAAATAGCTTCTAAAAAAGCAATAACAATACAATCGCTTGATTCTGAATAATCCAACATTGCCTGAAAAGCGCTTTTTGGCTTTTTCAACGCTCCATAATTTTGAGCTTGATCTGAGAAAATTTCATTGACTCCATAACTTTCGAGAAAATCTAGCTGTTGATTTAACCTGTTGCCGTGAGCATACCCTAAATTCATGTATTTTTACTCCCTCTTGTTGCTTTATTTTTCCTTTTTTTAGCTGATCGCTGCTCTACAGATAGGCGTTTCTGTGCAGTTAAACGCTTAATGTCTTTTCTTAAGTGTCCAACTTCATTTGTCAGCTGACTATTTTTTCGAATAATAAACGCAAGTAGTAAGCTGTGAATAAAAAGTACAAGCGTTAACATGAGTAAGAGTAAATACATAGAATTCATCCTCGTCTATCTAGTTGATTTAAAGTGCAATTTTGATTTTATTCCTAAACAACTGGTTCAATCACTATAATTAATTAGGAATTTTCCTGATAATTTCTCCCAAGTCATTATTTTGGTATTCCCAACTGTAAGGCACAGGTGAGTCTCCTGCAGCAAGTGCCGGTTCGAGATAAATCGTTACCCAATAGCTGTTATTATCTTTAATATCTAATGCAATATCACTTTTTATTTTCGAGTTGCCATCATGCAAGCTATCACTTGTTGTCGCTACATACCCGCTATATAAATAATATTCTGGAATCATCGGGGCAATCGATAATTGATGGTGATTGCCGCTTTTCGCAATTAAGAATTGAGTATAAGGAATAGCATCTTTTTCTTGACCCGACTGAACAGTTGCATGAAAAAGATTGCTCCTTTGATTCAATTTGACATTATCTAATTGAAAATAACCTGATTTTGGTATCACCAGCTCCTGAGAAGGCTTTAAAATAACTTGTCTTAGATTTAATTGAATAAGTTTGTCGTAATAATAAGTAATTGTCCTGTGGTTATTAATGTTAACAAGGGAAACGATCGTTTCAAAATCACTTTCAATGCTGCTATTGCCATCGACACTGTAACTATTTTCAACATAACCGGTAATTGATCGGAAGTGTTCAATATAATCCCCTCCCTTGGCAATATCTTTATAACTGTCGGCTTGTATTTTTTTGCCATCTGTATCCAGATATTGTTCAGTCACTCTAAATGTAGTCATTAGATCCTTAATTTGAATCGTTTTGACTCCACTTACATTATTCGCTCGATCAACAGAAACAACATGAAGATATTTGTTTAAATCCGTCATCCCGTTAATTCCAGTAATCGTTCCTTCGGTATTATAAGTAAGCAGATTGGCATCTTTAGCAGGATCATAGCTTGGGTCGCTTTTATCTGTGGTGCCTTTCGGAGCAACATAGATATCATAACGGTCAGAGGGAATACGACCATATTCATCTTTGTAGCCTTCAACAACCGTATTTAAATCAGAAGCGGCCGAATTATCCATCTTGTAAAAATAACCAGCAATGTTGCTTGTAATCGTTTCTTTTACGACATCTGATTTTTTTATACCTGACAGCTTAGTATTTGCTTCGATATACCACTGATAATCTTTTCCACGATCTATACTGTCAACTATAATTTCAAAATTATTGACTGTACCACCAGCCTTTTGTTTAACACTAGCCAAGTCAGGCGTCTGATTATCTTTAACAGTTTGATCTTGAGCATTTGTTTCAAAAGACACTTGTGCTAAATTGTATAATGTATTCGCAATAATTTTACGTTCATCCATTGTAGAAGTACCATTACTGTGACCGGTTTGAATCATGCCTATGTTGTTGTTCGTTTTCAAATACCAGCCACCGCGTATAGAACCGTTATCGTAAATAGCATAAGGCCAGCTCCCGGAAGGTTTAATAAACTCTAGCCAGGTCGTACCGACATTCTTAATCTGTGGCTCAATACTGTGTGCATAGGGAATGGTTAAAACTACATTATTTTTCATTTCAAAAGGATATTTCATGAGATAACCATTGTTGATCAACTGCACCTGAGTGGATCCTGTCCAATAACTGGCAGCCGTTCCAGTAGAGGCTTGAGATCTAACACCTAAAAGGTCTTTAAAAGTATCGTAAAAAGTCTTTCGTCCCAAATAAATAGTATCATGACCGAATAATGCACCTCTACCGGTTTCTAAAAAGGCTTTGGTTGCATTCGCTGCTGTTTGACTAATATCTACATTATTGTTAGCATCCCAAGAGCCAAACATTAGTACATCATATTGATATTCGCTTTTACTATTTTTCAAATAGGCATTTGGATTAGCATTATATTGATTTAGACTTATTGAAGTAACTTGAATCAGATTAGAACCATCCACAGCTTTTAAATTTAAACCATCCATCCAGCTTTTAAGAGTATTGGATCCTGCTATATTCGGATAAATATTTAAAACTTTAATCGCTTTTCCATAGTTTAAAGAACGGTTATTCCATGTTTTGCCGTCCTCCGATTGATATAATTGATAACCTGCCTGACTTAATCCGCTCACCGTGTCCCATTCTAAATAAGCATAATTCTTTTGATCGTCTCCATTCCAACGATTTTCGGCTTTTAAACGAAAGGCTCCGGCACTAACAACAGTAGATGCTTGCAGTTTATCTTGATGATTAAACAAATAACCACTTGCAATTAAAAAAAACAGTATTATCAACCCCAACGATACTCTACTCTTTATTTTATACCTTCTACTTCTCATTTTTTCCCTTCCTGTCTTTCATCAAATGAATCATTCTACTTTTTGGGCTAATTGCTGATCAACTTTTTGTAACGCGCCACTGTTAGGGGTGCTCCCCTGCCACCAGGCTTTACGATAATTATCCTTTGCACAATTGACTGCTTCTATTTTAATTAACAAATTAAAAGTCGCCATATGATATTCTAATCCCAATTCTCTCTTTAGCTTGACTTGTGTAAACAGTGCATCTGTCGTCTTCGCCGTACCTGGCTCTACCACATTTAAATAATAATAATAACCATCTTCGCCTAATTTCCACTTATCCTCGTTGATATCCAACAAAACTTCATCACCAATTTTTGCAGATAATAATCGTGTGGTGCCCTCTTTCTCTAATCTTATTTCCGGATGTAGCATCACACGTACGAATTGATTAAGCGTTCCAGTATTCGTTATTTTGACTCTTTTTTCGATCAGCTCATCTG
The DNA here is from genome assembly GCF_044909655.1 of Enterococcus sp. UD-01. NCBI lineage: Bacteria > Bacillati > Bacillota > Bacilli > Lactobacillales > Enterococcaceae > Enterococcus > Enterococcus sp. UD-01. The sequence goes on from NZ_JBIYEU010000004.1 coordinate 162,033, forward strand.
GCATAATAGTGGCTGGTTCGCTAAAAACTTCACTGATTTTTGTTTGGAGATTGCCAACCTGAAAAAGAGTTGTTTTTTCTTCTTTACTTGTAAATGCCGCATATGCGGTCATTCCTCCTAAAATTAAACAACTGATTACTAAAAGAAGCAGCCCTGCAAAAGGTAATGTTTTACGTTTGTTCTGTTTCACCTTTAACTTCCTCCTAGTGTACTTTTTCTCTGTAAATTGTTTCAACATATGAATTGGAGGCAATTTGCCAATCTGTCATTAAAGACTTGGTAATATCATGTGCATCCATAATCGGAGTTAATTGATACAGTGATCCCTTATATTTATTAGGCAGGTTTGCGGCTAATGAAATACTTGTGATTAGTTGTTTGGTTTTCTGTTTTGGCTGAAGTATTTCTGAATAATAGAAATATCCATCCTTGTAATACCAATAATCTTTGGTTGCCGCAGGCGGTTTGCGGCTGTCGGTGTAAATAACACTTTCATTGAAATGAATCGTCAAGTAATTTAAGCTTTCAAAAGGACGGTTGCCTTCGTATATGTATGCTGTGCTAGAATCATTTTTATTACTTTTATAAACTTCCTCTACGACGAAATAACGATCAGAAGCTATTTTATACGTATTATTTTTTGTCCAAGTGGAAAGATCCTGCGGCAAAAAGTTTGTAGGACTCGCTTTTTTTACCGTTTTCAAATTACCGTTGCCGCTGCCGTCTGTCAAATCTACAGCAAAATGAGCAAGAAATTCATATAAAGCGATTCGAACAACAGCAGGCATCTGTCCATTATTTTTCACTGCTAAATGATTCTCAACCGCTTCACCTGATTTCCATTGCAGCTCTGACGTGAAATTTCCTTCAAGCACAGCAGAAAGCTCTCGTTTACTTGTCTTACTTTGATTCACATATTCATCACTATACGTAATCCATGAGTAAGTGCTTCCTACAATAAGCAGTAGACTTAAAAAAATAGAAAACAGTGCTAAGAAAAACTTATTTTGATTGATTGTCTTAAGTAATCTTTTCCCTTTTCTCATCAGCTGTCTCCTTTCACTACTCTATATTTTTTTGTTGTTCTTTTCTTTTTTTCCATAACAAAACGGCGATTAACACTAAGAGCAACCCCGTTAAAAGCTTATAAATCCATTGCTTAATTTCCTCACCTGTCATTGGAAACAGTTCTTTTGGCTTCGTATTAGATGAGGATGCATCTGATTTGGTATTCGGAAGCTTTGGTTGATTTTTGGTACCAACAAATTTCCAATGATAAAGTAATTGACTTTCTTCTGTATAATCTTGTGCCGATAATTCACTGTTCACTTCAAAAGTAGCCGTTAATATCTGGTCTTTTCCATACTCGCATATTCCTATTTTTAATGGTTGAACTGTCCAATCCGTTTTACCGTCTCCTAATAAAGGTCCCTGATAGATTGTTTTACCATCTACGACAAGTGTTAAAGTAATCTGCTTGTCAAAATCAATAATTCCTTTAGAAGCTTTCGGCACCGCAATCATCCCCAGCTCAAAGGGTTCTTTTACATCCATACTGCGAATCGTAATAGTTTTTTCGTATTTTTCTCCTGGAAGGACATTTGGCAAATCCACAAAGTATTCCCCTTCTGAAGTAGCATGCACTCCTGCTTCATCGCCAATGACCACCCCCGGAGGAAGGGTTTTTTCGGCAACAGCAAATAATGTATTACCTGTAAAAACAAGCAACAGACTAAGCAAACTATAGATAATTAACGTTGTCCGCCTTTGTATTATTAAGTGTCGCTGCATTTTTTCCCCTCCCTTTTCTCTTTACATTTTTAGCTGGCTGCTTGACCAACTAAATAAGTCGTAATTTTTTTCGTTTCTGAGCCGTCTGCTCCATTCAGATTCCAGCCTGTAGAGTCGCTTAAGGCTTCTTTGGTTGCTTGGATAGCTTCCATTTTAACGATCAAATCATAGGTTGCATTTGTAAATTCTACGCCTGCTTCATTAGTGAAAATCAATTTTTTCAATAACTGAGGGGTAGTTGCACCTGATGCTAACGGACTTGTAAAGTAGAAGTAGCCGTCATCCTTGTTATAAACCCATTTATTATTTGCTAAAGCGCCTGTTGTCGCGATGTCAGAACCATAGCCAATTTTGATGCCGCTGACACCTAGAGCTGCTTTATCGGTTTGCACTTCTTTTTTATCATTATTTGCTACAGGCATTTGATCTGCAGCAGTTGCAGGAGTTGCTGCCGGAATAGAAGCTAGCCCTAAAGTCGCTGCTGTATAATCGTAATCCACATCTTTTTTGCCAGCACTTCCTAAAAGAGCCGCTTTGGCTGCTGTTGCTTCCGCTGATTTTCCTTCCAAGGAAGAATTTGCCCAGTTGACTACTTTATTGCTATAACCGCTTTTATAAACTTCATAAGTGGCACTTGAACAAACAAAATTCCAGTCTGCGACAGATGAACCTACAGTATTTCCACCTGCGACAGCAATCGTTGTATTCATTGACTGGTACTTGCCGGACTGATATTCAAAGAAAGCAGTTGTATCAATCGTTGTTGTTTCTTCCCCATTCACCGGGTTTTTCGTTACTGAACCTTTAGCATAGACTTTTACGCCAGCCGGTAAAGCTGCATTTGCACTGTCTTTTACTTTACTTGTCACTTCAGTGTAGCCGCTGCCAGCATCAATATATTTGCCGCCGTCATATTCAACAGGAATATCATCTGTTAATTTTGGTGTCGTACTAGCTGTCCAACCTTTTGCTCGTTCTGTTATTGCCCCTTTTTCTGTTAAATGTTTCAATACTTCTTCATATGATACTCTGACATATACAGAAGCACTGCCGGAATTTTGAATCGCTACCTCTTTAGTTGCTTCAGTTCCCGGAATAATTGGCTGTGGTACCCATTTTTCCGATACTGTCACACTACCGTCTTTGATTGCAGCAGATTTCACACGGTTAATTCTCTGATCTTGGGAGCTAATCCAGGCAAATGTGCCTGCCCCGATCGTTAACAGTGCTAGACAAGCAGCAACCACCAACTTTTTTTTCTTGTTCTTTTTCATTATGTATTCCTCCTAAAATAAAATAATATATTACTGTCCATTCAAAGAATGAACAGGATATAACTAGCTATAAACTACTCTTCTTTTCTGCCGATCTTCTTCTGGTGAAAACAGATAGGATTTCAAAACTAGAAAAAAGCCGTAAATAGACAAAATAAAAACCAAACAAGCCCAAAATTCCTGTCGAACGAAATCCAAAATACTCCCCGCTTTTGGTATTGCAACTATTACTTTTCCTAAAATTCTATCAGCAGAAACTGGCGGATCATTACTTTCATTAGCATCTCCTTTAGTCACAATGAACTCGCCTTCTTCACCATTCAATTCCGTTCTTTTTTCCATTACCCGGTGTGTTAAATACCGTGTACCGTCTCCAACCGAAAAGGTTACAATGTCATTTTTCTTAACCTTTTCACTGTCCATCAGCTTCACAATAACAATGTCGCCAGCGTAAAAACCATCTTTTGGTCCTTCCTTTTGCGGAACCATAGAATTTGTCAATACGGTATAAAAACGATAGCCAAAAATAGAAGCTGTAGATTTAGAGCTAAACGAAAACATTAACGCCATTACGATAATCCCAACAGTCATTCCGTAAAATACTAGATTCCATATAAATGAAAATAGCTGTGTGCCAACTTTTTTTTGTGGGGGAATCTTCTTTTTAGATCGTTCTCGCGTATACATTGGCGGAGCAGAGCGCCTTTTTGAAGAATGGATTCGTTGATTAGTCGAACGTGCCGGCTTTTCTTTACGCTCATCACGTTTATTTGGTTTATTTCTGCTTTTTTTTGGTCTGCGATACTCTGCTATTTCTTCATCAAACCGCCTTCTTCTTGCGACATTTTCTCTCAAAGGCCGTTCGGAAGTTCTCTTGTTGCTTCTTTTTCTATAGTTATTCTTCTTTCGAACAGAATTCCCTTGCGACATCCCTGCTTCTCCTTTGCTCTTCTCTTTATATCGTAATAATTTACAAATCATTTCTAGAAACAAAAAAATAAATAAAACAAAAATCACATATTTATTAAATACGCATAACAAAACTATAACTCAATGTTATTTTTTGTCAACTTATCATGACAACCGAATATTTCATAAAAACACAAACTTTACTTAAAGTAATATTTATTTTAATATTATATTATTGATTAAAGTTACTTAAATACTTAAATAACGGCATCCAAATCAAACTAAAACAAAATATATAAATCCACAGAATATATATATATATAAAATATTTTTTTCATTTTTTTGATGTTACTAAAAACTAAATAACCGATTAGTTATTTTATTATTTTCTAAATATACATTTTCCCTATTCGCTTTCCATAGAAAAGGCTTAGAAATCCAACGTTATATTTTTTCAAAAAGTGTTTTATCTATTAAAAATCGAAAAGCTAGAAAATATTTGGACTATAATTTCCTTTGATATTTGCGAAAATCAATAGGTAACTAACATATGTTCTCGGCTACTTTTCTTATTTGGCAATTTCCAACAGACTTCTTTTTTGCTTTCTATTTTTTAGGACAAAATAAAAACAAAAAAAAGAGCCTGAAACAAGCGAAAAAGAATAAAAATTAATTATTGAATTCCAGATCAAATACCCCTGATACTCGTTTTAATTTTTTTATCAGGATGCTATTACTTTATTTATAAGGCGTTGCCTTATTGGTCCTTAGAGACCGTGTACGCATAGTCGTACTTTGACTTGTTTTCGACACTTTAGTAGTTTGTTGCTACAGGCTACTGTCGCAGCTTTATCCTTTTTTGGTAGAGGTTGCGTTTTTAATTTGTAATAATAAGCCGCCTTGTGATTCGAGACGGCAGCTTGTTGGCGGAGCCTAATTTTTACGGTAAAATAAAGAATTTTCCGAGCTTTAGGATTTCCGCGTTTAAGGAAGGAGGTTGAGCCAAAAGTCGTTTAGGTTTGAGCAATTAGAATAAAAGACGACCAATATGTTTTTTATATTGATCGTCCTTTATGAAATTGCCGAAGAACCTGACTTTCGGCCACCGTTTATTCGTAAGTAATGGGCGGGACAAAACTGTTTTTTAGTTTTGTTCCGCCCACTCTAATCCTAGTATGTTTATGCTAAATTAATTTATTTTAATTGTTCCCTTTAGAAATTCCTTGGCTTCCTCTTTGATACTTTTTAGAGCAATTCCTTGCTGACTCGCCGCGTACAAACAGCCGCAATAGCATTGCCGATAAACATCATATTCCCTACACAGCTCAATCGATCGTTTATAACCATTGTTCTTCTTAAAATCACTGGGTAAATAATTGGTTGCATAAAATTTTTGAATTTCTATCCCAATTTCATTAATCAGCTGACTATTTTTCTTCGGTGAAAGCGTGAGTGCACTACCAAAATAATCAAACCCCAGCTCTTGTGCTTTTTCAGCAACAATATCTAAACGCATCTGAAAGCAAGCGGCACATCTTAGACCGCCTTCTGGTTCTTGGGCCAAGCTTTTTTTCTGAACCATCTGTACAAACTGACTAGGTTCATAGGGTGCTGCTAAAAACTGCACGTGATTATCCGTCCGCTCATTAAAATCTGCTACAAATTTTTGCTGTACTTTTTTTCTACGCTGGTACTCCTCTTGCGGATGAATATTTGAATTAGCGAAATAGATCGTTACTTCTGCATATTGAGTCAAATATTCCAACGTATAGGTACTACAGGGAGCACAACAGCTATGCAGTAAAATAGTTGGTCGCACACTTGCTTTATCCCATTCAGCGATTACTTTTTGCAGCACGCGGTCATAATTGATTTTTTGATTTGCATTCATTTTTTCTGTTATTTCGGTTAAGTTAATCATTGCAAACACTCCGTCATTTTCCCTAGTTTCCATTTATTTTACTGCTGGTACGGCAATCCCTCCAAGCCAGCTTTGATAATTTGAATGGATGCTTTCAAAGCGCTGACTTCTGTTTTTGTTAACGTATAGTCTATATAAGTGATGATTCCTGACTGCCCCACTATGACCGGCTGCCCAAAATAAAGATTGTGCTGCTTACTATAAGCAGATACTGGCACAATCGTTTTCGTATCATTTAAAATCATTCGGATTAAATTCGCAGCACAGGAAGCAATACCGTAACTGGTGTATCCTTTACCGGCGTATGCCTTCCAGCCGCCGTCACGAACCTTTTGCTCCAGCTCTTGTATATCTACTGACTCATCCCACTTCGCCAAGGATTGATCCCCGATTGTCACAGTTGACCATGCAGTAAACTGGGAATCGCCGTGCTCACCATACACGAATCCGCCAACGTTTCGTCCATCAATCCCCAGTGTTCGTCCTACTGCTTGTTTCATGCGTGCTGTATCCAGCATCGTTCCTGTGCCAATTACCTTGTTGACTGGAAAACCTGTCAATTTTTGCAGATAAGTGGCAATCACATCGCAAGGATTAGTAATACTAATCAGAATACCTTTAAAGCCAGATGCAACAATTTTCGGTGCCGTTTCTTCGACAATTTTACTAGTAATTGCTAACTCCTTAAAACGATCGCCGTCTTCGCCAAGCGCACTAATTTGGCCAGCGCATAAAACCACTATATCAGCATCCTGCAGCGCGGAATAGTCTTGAATAATGATTTTAGTTTTACTTGTTAAAAAAATTTGTGCATCTAGCAAATCATATTCTTCTGAAAGAGCCAATTTTTCATTTTTATCAATTAGAACAAGTTCGTCAACCAGTCCTTCTCTTACCAGCGTATAGGCAAGTGTCGCGCCCACATGTCCCAAACCGATAATCCCTACTTTTCTCATACAATGCCTCCCATTCATTTTCTTTAAGCCTAACGAAACAACGCTGTCCCGTCAACTCCTGATTTACAAAAAGCAGCGCTCACTAAGCGAAATCAAAGTGAGCGCTGCTTTTTAATTTTTTTCCGGTTCTTTTGTAACCTTAAAATAATCAATATGAGCATGCTTATAGTCCATTACTTCAAAGGTGAAGCCTTCAATAGTCAGTTGATCGCCGACCGCAATCTGGTTTTCCTTTTGTTCCACGATAAAACCCGCTAATGTCGTCATTTCAGAAGCTTCGAATAAGGGGATTTTAACATTAAAATAGCGTTCAAAATCATCTAAAGTAAGTTTTCCTGAAATAATATACGTGTTATCGGATTGTTTTGCAATCAACGCTTTTTCCAAATCCGTTTCATCACGAATATCGCCGACTAATTCCTCTAAAATATCCTCGATGGTTACCATCCCCGTCGTTCCGCCATATTCATCCTTCAAAATGGCAATATGTTTGCCGGCTTTGCGCATCATCGTCAACAACCGCTTTATCGGAACGGTTGCAATAGCTACGATAGGATCTTCTACTAATTCACTAACTTTTCTTTGGCTATCGATAAATGACTCTTTTATCAACGCGGTTAAGGTCACATAGCCCAATACATTATCTTTCGAATCTTCAATAACTGGATAGCGCGTGTGGCCTCGATTCAACGACTGACGAATAGCTTTCTCCACCGTATCATCCGCTTCAAATACTTCCATCGATGTCCGATCCACCTGAATTTCTTTGGCTAAAGTATCATCAAATTCAAACACATTTTCCATATAATGATATTCTTCTTTTGTCAATTCACCTTTTTTATAGGAATCAACCGCAACGAATAATAACTCTTCTTGCGTCAAGGTTTCTTCACCTTCCGTGACAAGCTTAATCCCTAGCAGCTTACCTAAAAAAGCAGCAGAATGATTCAAAAGCCAAATAAAAGGGTACATGATCTTATAAAAATAATGCAGTGGCTGAACAATCGTTAAAACTACCTTTTCCGTTTGCGCAATACTAAAGCTTTTAGGTAGCAATTCCCCTACGACTACATCTACATACGTGACAATCGCAAAGCCTAAAATAATCGAAATCGTCCGGGTTAAAGCCGTACTGATCGGCAAGCTGCCAATTAAAGGATGCAGTAAAGCTGCAACCGAGCCTTCGCCGACCCAACCAATAATTAACCCGGTCAAGGTAATTCCCAGCTGACTGGCTGATAAATAAGCATCTAAATGATGCGTCACTTGAAGAGCCAGCTCAGCGTTTTTTACGCCTTCATTTTTTAACTGCTCCAATCGCGTGGTACGTATTTTTACTAATGCAAATTCGCTTGCTACGAAAAAGGCCGTAATAGCGATCATTAAAATTAATATCAAAAAATTTAGTGCCAGCATTCCTTGTTCACCTCAATATCTTTTCTTTTATTATACTCGTCCGCTGACAAATGCGCGAATACAAGCCATTAAAAAGAGCCTAGAGCAAAAGGAAAGAACGCTTTTGCTCTACACTCTAAAAGGATTATTTATAGGCTGGTTTTCGTTCAATCAATCTGGTTTTCTTGGTGTTGCCGATAATTAACGGCACAGATTCATATTTTACTTCACTGTATTCCAAGCCAAACCAGTTTTCCGGGCTGGTGGTTCGTTTTTTTAATGCCAGCTTTAACTGCATAATCTGACGATCCCATTTTTTTAATTCCGTTACTTTCGATAATTCTTCACGAATAATAATAAATTGGAAATCGCCTACCTGACGTCCCGGCGTCAAAGAATATTTTTGCGGCTGTTTTGGCAGACGACCTTCTTTCATCAAGTCATGGACAATTTGACGCAAGTAAATATTCACTTCTTGAGCCACATGGAAGCCTAAATAAAGCTGTACCTGTACGATAAAATCGGTACCCAGCATGTCTACTGAATATTCCTTGGTAAAAGGCTCATCCGTTACTTCCACATTGACAAACCAATACACATTTGCCCGTTTAGGCTGCTTATCTAAAATAGAGTAAATAATTTGGCGGCCAATTTCCTCGCCAATCAAATCCGGCGTCATAAATACAACATTGGTCTGATATTTCGGCACTGTCGTATCCTCTTTAAGCATACGCAGCTGTTCAATATAATCTCTCAAAGGAACTGTATCTGAGGTCTTTTCTTTAATAATATTGCCCCATTCCCAAATAGTCATTACAGTTAAAATCAGCAATGCAATACCTACTGCTACGTACCCACCATGGAAGAATTTAGCAATACTTGAAACAAAGAAAATCGATTCAATACTACCGAAAAATAAAGTAATTAAATAAGCAAGTCCGCGCGGCGCACCTTTTTGCAACAAATAGAACATTAGTAAAATCGTTGTCATCAGCATGGTAATCGTAATAGACAAGCCATACGCTGCTTCCATATGTGTAGAGGTTCTAAACGTCACTACAATCAATGAGCAGATAAGCCAAAGCAATAAATTGACCGCTGGAATATACATCTGACCAATATTGGCTCCTGGATAAATAATTTTTAATCTTGGCAATAATTTTAATTTAATCGCTTCAGAAACTAATGTAAAGGAGCCGGAAATCAATGCCTGAGACGCAATTACTGCCGCAATCGTTGCAAAAACAACGCCGACAAGTGTCACATTATTCGGCATCATTTGGAAAAATGGATTAAGATTGACAATTTTTGCAGCGGATGGATCATCCTTTACAGATAAAATCCAAGCTGCTTGTCCCAGATAATTAAGAACGAGACAGATTTTAATATACGGCCAGCTTGCACGAATATTGTATTTACCTACGTGACCTAGATCTGAATACAAAGCTTCAGCACCGGTTGTCGCTAAAAAGATATTCCCTAAAACGAAAAGTCCTAATTTGTTTTCCGGACTAACCAAGAGCTTAACAGCGTAATAAGGATTCAGCGCCCGCAGAACCGTCCAATCCTGACTGAAATTAATCAGTCCCATGATGCCTAAAAAAGTAAACCATAAAAACATAATCGGTCCGAACGCTTTTCCAACCGCATCCGTCCCAAAACGCTGAACAGAAAATAAAATAAGAATGATCGCAAGCGTTATAATAACAATAATGTTTTGATCATTGCCAAAACGCTCAAAAAAGACAGGAATGCCCCGCAGCCCTTCAATCGCTGTCGTCACTGTCACTGCTGGAGTCAGTACCCCATCAGCCAATAACGCCGCACCGCCGATCATCGCCGGAATAATCAAATACTTCCCTTTTTTGCGCACTAGCGTATACAAAGAAAAAATACCGCCCTCGCCATGATTATCCGCATTTAACGCAATCACCACATATTTGACCGTTGTTAAAATCGTCAACGTCCAAAAAATTAATGATACCGCGCCAATAATAAAATTCTCAGAAACATGCTGCAGCCCACCATTATCACCTACGATGGCTTTCATTACATACAGCGGACTCGTTCCGATATCACCATAAACTACACCCATAGCCACCAGCAAACCAGCAGCAGTTAATTTTTGATGATGCGAAACCTTAGACTTCTCTCCCACAAAACTCTCCTCCTAATTTTAAAAGCGGAACAAATCGCTTAATCCTGTAGAAAATTAGGAAATTGACATTGAGACGCTCCTTGTCTCACTGGCAATTTATCTATTTTCCTAAGGATTGATTTGTGCAGCTGGATAACTTAAAAGCGGAATGAGCCGCTTAGCCTTGACGGAAAATAGGAAAAATCGATTGTGGCGCTTTTTGCCACAAACTATTTTTATCTTTTTCCCGAAAGGCTGGTTCATGCAGCTGGATAACTAATGACAAGGTTCAACACTTTCTATGAAAGTCTTGTACTGTTCATCATCAGTTCAATTTCTTTCACTGTGATTCTCAGCAAATAGGAAAAATCGATTGTGGTGCTTTCTGCCACAAACTATTTTTATCTTTTTCCCGAAAGGCTGGCTCATGCAGCTGGATAACTTAAAAGCGGAACAAATCGCTTAATCCTGTAGAAAATTAGGAAATTGACATTAAGACGCTCCTTGTCTCACTGGCAATTTATCTATTTTCCTAAGGATTGATTTGTGCAGCTGGATAACAATAATGATCAACACTTTCTACGAAAGTCTTGTACTGTTCATCATCAACTCATTTCTTTCGTTGTGATTCTCAGCAAAAGCGAAACAGGCTCGTTCAGTCTCGACTGAAAAATAGGAAAAATTGATTGAGACGCTTTTTGTCTCACTCCATTTTTATCTTTTTTCCGAGAGACTAGCCTGTGCAGCTGGATAACTAATGACAAGGTTCAACACTTTCTGCGAAAGTCTTGTACTGTTCATCACCAACTCAGCTCTCTCACTATAATTCTCAACAAGTCCTACACTATTCATCAGCTCTTTTCATCCCACTATGCTTTTCAGCAAAATAAGAGACCTAAGTGAAACGACACTCGGCCCTTACACTTAGGTCTCGCAATTTCATCTTTAGACCAGTGCTTTTCACACTTGCTGTTGATCTAAGGACATAGTAAACTATGCTGCTACTCCCCTAAGATTTCCGTTTGACTGGCAAACAGAAATAATATTTGTCTATTAAGTTTATTAAAATCTAATACTGTTGTAATAATCAATTTTGATAACAACTATAATACTCCTTGTCTTTTTTAGCAAGCATTTTATGTAATTAAATTCATAACTATTTTCAACTCTTGTGTTTCATTCTAACGAATTGCATAAAAAAAACGCTCAAACGCGCTGTTTTTACAATCAAAACAGTGCTTTGAGCATTTATTCATTTTAATCTTCTTCAGGTAAATAATGGAATTTGATCATTTCATTGACAAAAATCGGTACAATAGACAGACCCATAACCAACAGCCAATGATTTATGCCAATCGGCACTAAACCAAACAATTCTTGCGTGAACGGCAGTAATGCAATCACCGTCGTAATAATCACTGCTAAAACAGCCATTTCAAACAATGATTTATTCGATGATAATTTCACTCTGAAAATCGATTGCGCGCTGCGCACATTAAACACATGCAAAATTGAGGAATAAGCTAAAATCAAGAATGCGACTGTTTGCCCCACTTCATGGCTTGCATCAAAGAAGTAAGAAACAGCATCAACATTCGCGCCTAAATAAAAACCAAACAAGGTAATCACAGTAAAAGCAAAGGCATTAATAGCAATCTTTTGCCACAAGCCACGTGCAAAAATCCCTTCATTGTGCGGAATCGGTGCTTCATCCATAATGCCCTTTTCAGCCGGCTCTTTTCCTAATGCAAAGCCCGGCAAGCCATCAGCTACCACGTTCACAAACAATAACTGAACTGCTGTAAACGGTGCGCCCCAGCCTAAAAGCATAGCAATTAAAACGATAAAAATCTCTGAAATATTACAACTTAGCAGGAAATTTACTGCTTTACGAATGTTACGATAAACTGCACGACCTTGCGCCACAGCATCTACAATCGTAGCAAAATTGTCATCCGTTAAAATCATATCCGCCGCACCTTGGGCTACATCCGTACCGGTAATTCCCATAGCACAGCCGACATCGCTCGCTTTTAAAGCCGGCGCATCGTTCACGCCATCACCTGTCATTGCAACAACAGCCCCTGTCCGCTGCCATGATTTGACAATGCGAATCTTGTCTTCCGGTGTCACTCGAGCATAGACTGACAAGGATTTTACGCGCTGATCCAATTCCTCATCAGACAATTTTTGTAATTCTGATCCAGTCAAAGCCTCACTTTTATCTGTTAAAATTCCTAGTTCTTTTGCAATAGCACTAGCGGTTACCACATGATCACCAGTGATCATCACTGTTTTAATTCCCGCTTTCTTCGCTTTGGCAATGGCACCTTTACTCTCCGGTCTTGGCGGATCAATCATCCCAATCAATCCTAACAGCCTTAAATTCCTTTCTAAGGCCTCTGAAGTGATTTCTGCGGGTTCCTCATCATAAATTGCGTAACCTACTGCAATCACCCTTAAAGCCCGTTTCCCGAAGCGATCGTTTACAACCGCCGCCTGATCTAAATCACCAAAGCGAAAACGCGGCAGTAAAACATCAAAGGCTCCTTTAGTGATCGAAATATACTTTTTCCCCATCTTATGAACAGTCGTCATCATCTTACGTTCTGAATCAAAAGGAATTTCACCAATACGCGGATATTTTTCTTCCAGCTCTTCTTTGGTGTGGTAGTTTTCTTCTACGGCTCGAACAATGGCAGCTTCCGTCGGGTTTCCTTTGATAACCAGCTCGTCTCCTTCATGCGTTACAATTACGTCCGCACAAAGTGAAGCCATCTTCAAAACTTCCATTGCTTCATCTGTCATCGCATCTTCTGTATCGGTCACTTCATCGCCGCGCGACCAAACTCTTCTGACCCGCATTTTATTTTGCGTCAATGTTCCCGTTTTATCCGAACAAATAACATTAGCGGTCCCCAAAGTTTCTACTGCCGGCAAACGACGGATAATCGCATGCTTTTTAGCCATCTTTTGTACGCCGTAAGCCAGAGTCAAGGTAACAATAACCATTAAGGTTTCCGGTACAGCGGCAACTGCTAGAGATACAGCGGTCATGAACATTTCTAATACAGGTTCTCCCTGAATGCTGCCGATTGCAAAAACTAATGCCGCAGCCGCCAAGGCAATTAAACTAATGCGTTTTCCCAGCTGATTTAACCGTTTTTGCAGCGGCGTTTGCTGAGCAGTATCAGCATTCAGTAAACCCGCAATTTTTCCCATTTCTGTTTGCATTCCGGTAGCTGTAACTACAGCTCTTGCTCGGCCGTTGACTACCGTACAGCCTTTAAAGATCATATTCAATTGATCGCCAAGAGCTGCTTCTTTGTCGCCTATGTAATCTGAATCCTTTTCTACCGGCTCACTTTCACCAGTCAAGGCGGATTCTTCTACTCTTAATTGCGCAGTTTGAATCAAGCGGGCATCTGCCGTAATCATGGTTCCTGCTTCTAAAATTAATATGTCTCCTACAACAACATTTTCGGCATCAATTGTTTCAATTTTTCCATCACGTAAAACAGAACTACTTTGCTTATTCATATCCTGCAGTGCTGCCAATGATTTTTCAGCATTTCCTTCTTGAACAATCGCCAATACAGCGTTAATAATAACAATAGCAATAATCAAAACGCCTTCAAAATAATCGCCATGGTCTGTTGCGATTGCCGTATAAAAAGAAATAGCAGCCGCCACTAATAAAATGATTGTTGTAAAATCCGATAAACTATGAATAAACTTTTTAAAAACCGACTCTTTTTTTGCTTCCTGAAATTTGTTTAACCCTTGTTCATTAAGTCTTTTCTGGACTTCCTGTTCGGTTAAACCGTGTTCCTGATTTGTCTTCACTTCTTTAATAATTGTTTCGATAGGCTGTTTGTATGCGTCCATCCTATCCCCCCATTCCTAATTTTTTTCTTCTATTAATATAGTGTCTATATTCACTATAACATGTTTTTTTTTTTAATTTCAATAATTATGGCTGAATTTTAATTTCACGCTGATTATTTATTTCACTGCCATTAAAAATAATACACATCATTTGAAAACGCTTTCCATTTATGCTATTATATAGTCAGAAGGAAGGAGGAAACATCAGCTGTATCGTAGAATTTCTCGAAGAAGAAGAAAATAAACACAAAATTGTTAGCAGTGCACGATTCACCTTTCAATACAGTCTATATATGTAAAGCGACTACGAGAAAAACATTTTTACAAATAGTGAATATGTGTAAAAAACGCAAAAATGATCATTGTGAAAGAAAAAACACATAAAAGAATGTTTATCTAAAAAAAAATTTAAAAAAAGAAATGTAGAAAATGTAATGAAGACAAGATTTGGTTTATGAAAAAGAAATTCAACGAATTACTTTGCATGTATGACTTAAAGTAAAAAAAATATCAAACGATACACTGATTCCTTCCGGAAATAAGAACCGAGCTAGTCGAGAAGCTCGGTTTTTTTCTTTGCAAGATATTTGTAAGTGAAAGTAAGATATGGTATATTGACTATGCGCTTTTTAAAATTGATACATAACTTAGACTATTGGAGGGATTTGCATTGCCAAAAAAGAAGAACTCATCCTTTGAGAGTTCCATTCACGTCTACAGAGCCATGAAACGCATGACCCAACAGGAACTTGCTGATAAAGTAGGAGTATCTAGACAGACTATTATTCAATTAGAAAGAAATAGGTACAATCCTTCCCTTTTACTGGCTCACGACATAGCAGATGTTTTCGAAGTGCCGATTGAACAAATCTTCACTTTCAAAAAATTGACCGACGAAGATCAACCAAACGAAAAAACCGACTAACGGAAGGAAAGGATAAATTATGATCGAATCACTTAAATCTTTTTTTGATACCATGCCTGTAAATCACTGGAGCAGCATAATTATTGTTATCTTGTCTATTATTTTCATTATATACTCTGTTTACTTTTTCTTTAGTAAAGAGGGCAAAGATGAGCGCGGCAAGAAAATTATTTCAACTGCGAGTTTTATAGCTTTCATTCTGGCTATCTTACTATTAGGTATTATGAACAACTTTTTCTATGATGTTGCTGTTTATAGCACTACTGCTTATTCATGGATATTGAATTTGATGGTTATGCTAATTTCCGGCACAGAAGCTATTTCAATTCTTATTTTGAAAAAAATAAATTAATCAAAAACTGGAAGAAATTTTGCAGCGCATGCAACAATTTCTTCCAGTTTTTTATTTTCTATGGCCAACAGATAAATCTGGACCATCCAGCAACTGTATTCGCAACGATCGTTTC
This sequence comes from Enterococcus sp. UD-01, assembly GCF_044909655.1. Classification (NCBI taxonomy): domain Bacteria; kingdom Bacillati; phylum Bacillota; class Bacilli; order Lactobacillales; family Enterococcaceae; genus Enterococcus; species Enterococcus sp. UD-01. The sequence goes on from NZ_JBIYEU010000004.1 coordinate 177,696, forward strand.
TGATCTATCAAGGGTATCCTCAGAATTTTTGCTTCTTTCAAAAGAAGCACCAACAATTGCATCCACTTTTTTCACATCTTTTGCAGCTTCCATGTTTTCAATTGATAATTTTCTCATGATATTTTTTCCTCCCCTCGTATTAATAATTAAATTATAATCCGTCTCTACATATAAGTAAAGTTTTTTTTTCACATTGTTTTACGTAAAAAATAATAAAGAACGGATAGTTGATTCGCTGTATGCTCTTAAAATTTGATAACCTATGCCTGACAATCCGCAAAATAAACCTAATGGTAAATAAGCGGAATCACTCTTCAATTTCAAATCATTTTCAATTAATACTGAAATATTATTTAAATTATCATCCGCTGCTCCATAGCTGCCATGACATAAACAAGCATCCTGCAATTCATCAATGGATATGTTCTTTGCAAACGATGAATTCATAGCGGCACAAGCTTTGTTAATCCCTGTTAACCCGCGACACCAAGAAGCATTGGGCTGCTCTTCATGCGATAATTGTTCTTCTAAGCGGGCTTGGTACCAATCAAGTTTTTGTGAGATTTTTTTATCCTTCAGTATTTCATTCGCCCGCTGCAAACTATAAACCACTCCTGCGTAGCCATGAGCAAAACTGGCATCCTCCATTTCAACACAAGCTATCGCTTCAGCATAATATACAAGCAACTCATAGACTATGTTTTCCTGATGCCGTTCATAAACAGCGCTTAAGAGCGTGAGTAGACTCGCTTTTCCATAGAGCCATTCATTCATTTGCTGCTCTTGCTTAATTTCTACACTTTGCAGCTGAGTCAAACTAGCCAGCATATACGAATAATGCTTCGCATCCTGCAGCACTTCCGCAATTAAAAAAGCTGTAGTCAAACGCATGCCCTCATCAAAATACGCACTCTCATACCTATTTTTTAAAGGAGCCTGAAAAATTTCCTGCTCTAGTTTAGCGGTTACTTTCCGGTAAGCTTCTTTTGGGACGTAATGCTGTAAAAAGGTTAAAAACAAATAAACCCCTGCTACGCCTTCGTATAAATCCAAACTAGGATAACTCACCGACTGTTCCTTTTGCTCATTGGGCATAATGGATACCCAGTCAACAGTATCGTGAACCTCATCTATTAGAAGATTCTTAACTATTTCATCCCCAATATCTGCGGCTTTTTGCAGCAATGGTGAAGCAAGAGACTGATTTTTCTCCGGCAAATGAATGGTTGTCAGCTGATAGGTTAGTGTGCCTAAACTTTCTTTTACCAAAAGATAAGAGAGCTGACTTGTTGTTTCTGTGATGCGTTCCATATGTTCAAGCGTATTTTCCAGCGGTGATTTCTTCAAAAGCTGAGGGACAGCTTTTTGATTCGCATAGACATCTTTTGACGATGTATTAGCAGTAAAAAGCGGAATATCCATTACCGCCATCGCTTCAATTTCCAAGGGAACCAGCTGTGGCGGAACCTGTTGACTGCCCCAAAGATTTTCCAGAATCTTTTCTCTTTCACTAAAATCAGACATGCAGTCGGTATGCAACGTATAACTCAAAAATTTTACATAATCTTGGGTATCCCGATAAATTAAACGCACAGTCACATCAGCAAAAAGCGTCTTTACTTTTTCAATTACAGCAGCTTTATTTTGCAGTAATTGATCATTCATCGTTTTAAAAGCAGCTTCAATCTGCTTAACATAAAGCCGATAATCAATTTCTTGTCCGTTTAATCGCGGAATATTTTGAGCCCCTTCCATATACGCTTCTTCCAGTTGAAATTGAATATCGCTGGAACGCTGATGTTTTAATCTTCGGACCTTTTGCGACAGCTTTTGCTTCTTGCCGGACAAGGCATCCAGTTCCACCACGTGCTGCTGTCTTTTTTGCGGCAGCAAGCCTGAAACGATGACGGATTCTTTTTCAATTCGTGTTTGCCGTGAAAAATGCTGATCCGTAAATATTTCTGGTCGAATTAAGGTTTCCACATCAATTAAGACCGGATAGCCCCCGGAAGCAATCACATTTTCCATATGTAAATCAGTGGAACCAAGCCAATAAACAATTGCCAGCAGCTGGCCGTAGTGGGTATAAAAGGACTTAATTTCTTGTTCATTTTGACAGTCAATTTGCGGCACTTTTTCTTCAAAAGTAAAAGTTGAACCAAGCACTCGTTTTATTTTATAAGCCGAAAAATCAGCGATCCTCTCTTCTAAAAATGCTAAAAAACTGTTGAAGCGTTCGCCAATAGTCAAGTTTTTATTTTTAAAAATGAGGTCTTTACCTTCCAGCTGAAACTGAATAACAGTTTTCCCTTGATCGTGGCTGTCCCCTTGGCCTACCTTTATCTGCCTAGGCGCAATTGTCGAGTTGGTAAGAGCAAAAGTCGCTGTCAACTCTTTTTGGCTTTGAACTAGAGCATCAAAAAAACAGCCGATATTTTCGCAGGCGAACTGCAAGCGGACAGCAAGAATCCGAGCTAATGTTGGATAGGCTCCATAAAAAAGATAGGTACGCAGCTTATCTCCAAGACATTCTGTGATGTAGTTATCAAATTCTGCTTCTTTTGTTTCAGCCTGCAGCTGGTATTCTGCAACCATTTGATGAACATCCCACACTAAAGCTTTTTGGGCAATGAAAAAAAGTTCATCCGAAAGTTGTGCGACCAATGAGTTTATTTCTGCTTCGGGTAGCTGAAAAATGGGTTGCTGTTGCAAATACGCTCGAATATGTGCCTCATAATAAGCTAAGTGAAAACGTAAAGCTTCTGTCAAATCCTTTTTCTGAAGTGGCACCTCTTCAACAAAAAGACTGCAATGCAATTGATACCAATCACTCTTTTCAATTGCAGGCAGCAGCAGACGGGCTCTTTCCTCAGTAAACGGTAATAACCCTTTTGCAAACTCGGCTGGAGTACATTGATGGTAAGCAAATATTTTAGAATAATCATCAGGCTTTAGTAAGCTTTTACGGTTTTGCCACTGCTGCAAATAGTCAGATTTTGCTTTATCAACACTAAGTTTTTGCCAGCCCTGTCTTCTTTCCTGCAGTGTTGCCGCATAACTATACGTCAAATTTTCACTCATACCTTTCACTCCTCTTCTTTCTACCTCTAATAATAATAGAAAAATACCCAAAATACTATCTTAATTTTATTCAGACAATTTTATAGGAAAATGACAGCAAAAAGGTAGAACGTAAAAGTAGGCTCTTCGTTACACAAAAAATCTGTGTTTTTTCTATGCGCTCTTCCTTTTTACTCAACTTTTTCAATTTTTTCCTGTTTAAACGACTAAAATCAGCAAAAACTAAAGGATTTTTTTATGTTTTCAAAAATTTTTTTAGTATTTTTCTTGTCTTATAAAAAACAGAAAGTATACACATTCGTCTTAATTGTCAAAGTAATATATCCAACAAAAAATAACAGCTATGGTTTAGACAATCGTTATTTATTAGCTTAAATGCGAAGAAAAGCGCTTTTTTTCGAGTCGTTTATTTTGTGAATTGCTTACTTTTCGTATATTATAGTTGATGAGAGGTACGTACCAATATTTTAGGAGGTTATAAAATCAATGTTAAAATTATATACGACAAATAGCTGTACATCCTGTAGAAAAGCAAAAAAATGGTTACTGGAACATGATATTCCCTTTGAGGAAAAGAATTTTGGCAATACTCCAATAACCTTGGACGAACTTAAAAATATTTTGATTCTTACTGAAGAAGGTACAGAAGATATTATTTCTATTCGTTCAAAGGTGTTCCAAAAATTGGATATGGACATCAACGATTTACCATTGCATGAATTATTAGAGTTAGTCAAAGACAATCCTGGCCTGTTGCGTCGTCCTATAATGATTGATGAAAAAAGATTACAAATTGGTTTTAACGAAGATGAAATTCGTTGCTTCCTACCAAGATCTGTTAGAAAAAGAGAATTGTCTCAAACACTGCTTATGAGCGGTATTTAACAAGCTATTAAAAAAATAAAAACTCATTGAATTCCCTACGACCAACTTGACGTCGTTTGGAAGCTCAATGAGTTTTTATTTATTTTACAAACATGGCATGACGTGACAAACCGCTATACATCAATTCATAAAAGATTTGAAAATAAAAAATCCCGATTTCTCCCCGACCTATTTTTTAGAATAATCTATTGTCTATATAATCGGTCGGGATTTTTATTATCATTCAAAATAAATACGTTAAAAGAGCAATTTAACCGTCTTTTTATAAATCACATGAAAGCTGCCACTTAACAAACAATTTGCAACCTAAAGAACAATATAGTATACTTTAATCGCGATAAAAAGGAGGAACATTATGAAAAAATTACTAGGGATTACTTTATTACTGTTAGGCCTTGGTTTTAGCACAACTGTTGAAGCCCAAGAAAAATTTGAAATTAATGAAGAAAATAATAACTTAATCGCAGAACTTTCAGCTTCTGAACCTGCAAACAAGGACTACATTGAAAGTACAATTGATATGTACTACGCTGTGCCTTCTGAAAATGATTCTGCAGAAGACTTTAATTCATTTTTGAATTCTGCGCTATCTGAGTTAGATAATTTTGATTCCGCACAAGATGAAAAACTGGAAGATATAGTTGAATCGTCCAACCTTCCGCAAAAAAGAGTAATTACACCATACCCAACAGCAATTGCAGCTTATAAAGCAGGCATCGCTATTGTTGATCGTATGGGACATTGGCAAACTGCAAACTATATGAGACGTGCGATTGTACCATTGAACAAAATTGGTACTAATTACACTCCATCAACTTATTACAATAAAGACGATACTTGGGCAAGAATGGTAGACAGTGACAGTCTTATGACTGCATATTACGGTCGTTTAAAAGCTGAAGCGTTCAGAGGCGGACGAGCTTCAGGTTCGTTTTCAGGTACACATACTTTCCATAGTGGACATCTTATGACAGCATTGAGAGGTGTTTCTTATACCGTATCATATAAAAAACAAGCAAATGGAAACTACTTTACTACAGTGAAAGTTACTGATATATTTGACTTCAAGTGGGAAGTTAATGGGTACAGCAATAATTTTGGTGTAGGTTTCGGAAATAATTATTGTGCATTTGTCCAAACGTTAGGCGCTATCAAACCTTATAAAATTGAAATTGTGAGAACTATGTCAAGATAGGAGTTTATTATTGTGATTAATAGAAAAAAAATAATACAAAACTTGTATTTTGTTCTTTTTCTGATTTGGCTAATAGGAGTTATCCTAACTTTAAATTTTCTACCTATGCAAGATCCAGATACTTTAACAATGGATGAGATGATTAATCTTCAGAAACAATTCTCTATTAATTACGATTTAGGCCATCTGTTTATCAAAATAGGCGAGGCATCTTTTATAGCCTTAACTATCTACACAGTCGTTTCTTTTCTATTAACAAAATACAAAAAGGAGAAGCAGTCTTAAATGGCTGCTTTTTTATACAAAAAATGACCAAACAAAAAAAGCTCCCGTTTCATAAGAAATAGGAGCTAAAGGTGTTATTCCCCAAAGAGAAATAAAAAATTATTAAGTTACGGTTGTTGGTAGGCTCAAATATACAACTTTATGTCATTGCAGCCACATTACAATAAAATGCTATCTTTTGCAACTAAACAATTAAATGAGATTATCTTTTATTTACGCCCCCACATTAGTGAGGGCTTATCCATAAACCAACTGCTACTCACTATCCCTAACTAACCAGACAATGCCTGTAGGTGATGCAAAGTTAAACTTACGATAGTTATAACCGTGATCTTTTACGACTTCACCTGTATCATTAACTCTTGATTCATTAAAGGCAAAATACATGCCAGGTCTAATCGTTTCTTGATCTGCTAGCATTGTTCCGGTAACCGAGTCAATCATATCAACATCTGCTGGATTGATGCCTTTGTCGATCCAATCAAAACCTTTAGGCGCTAAAGAGTTACAACGTGTTTGCCATAAGCCATTGATAAATTTAATATCAGCCACTTTTTAGCCGTAACGTCGTTTGTTTGGTGTGGAAGGTGTATGTTTATTGCTCCCTATGTCCTTTTTCAATCTCCATACTTCAAAATAACTAGATCGATTAACATTCAAATAGTAGTCAACATTAATGAAGATTCGCGTATTTTTCATAACGCTAACATGACCACCAACCTCATAACTAACAGCCATACTTAGACCCCAACTCATCATTATGATATCGCCCTTTAATGCATTCCATTCTTGATTAACAGCGATTCGCTCGTAGCCATTTGCTTTTAGATATGGTTCGAGTGTAACCGTGCTATACAAGTACAGATGCAGTCATATACTCATATCGAAAATGAAGTGTCTGACAACGTGATTGATCTTGTGGCAAACCGTTTAGACTTCAACCAGAGTGAAAGCCAGTAAGTCGGTGCTTCTGTCTCTTAAAAAGATCATACGTTGCTGTCGGGATATTTTCGCTAGTCTTTTAAAAAATCCCGATTTCTTCCCGACTGGCTATCGTTTTTCGTCTTTTTTTTAACATAATTTTGTTAAAAATCAATACTATCAACGACTAAAGACCGCCTAAAAAGATTAGAAACAAAGCGTTCCCTCATTTTACAAACATGGCATCGCCAAAGCTAAAGAAGCGGTAGCGTTCTTCAATGGCGTGCTGGTACGCAGATAAGGTTAATTCTCTGCCGGCAAAAGCACTTACCAGCATAACTAGCGTTGATTTCGGCAAATGAAAATTCGTTGAAAAGGCTTGAACGATTTTAAATTCATAGCCTGGCGTAATAAAGATATCCGTCCAGCCGCTGTCAGCTTTGATTTCACCATTAAATTTGGTTCCGATCGTTTCCAGCGTACGAATCGAGGTCGTTCCTACTGCAACAATTTTACCGCCAGACTGACGTACTTCATTCAATTGTTGCGCTGCTGCTTCTGTTAAGCGGTAAAATTCACTATGCATTTCGTGTTCGGCAATATTTTCCACGCTAACAGGTCTAAATGTACCTAAGCCTACATGCAACGTTAGGTAAACTAGCTTGACGCCCTTTTTCTGAATCTCATCAAGTAATTCCGTAGTAAAATGCAACCCGGCAGTAGGTGCTGCAGCCGAGCCGTTTTCTTTGGCATATACGGTTTGATAGCGTTCCGGGTCTTCCAAGCGTTCTTTAATGTATGGTGGCAGTGGCATTTCACCGAGTGCTTCCAGATTTTCTAAAAAGATGCCTTCATATTCAAACGCTACAATCCGGCCGCCGTGCTCCAGCTCTTTTGTCACTGTTGCAGTCAAGCGTCCGTCGCCGAAGCTGATTTTCGTGCCTACTTTCGCTCTTTTAGCAGGCTTAATTAAGGTCTCCCAGGTATCCCCTTCTATATTCGTTAAAAGTAATACTTCTAAATGACCGCCGGTTTCCGGTTTTTCCCCATATAAACGAGCCGGCAGAACACGTGTATCGTTCATTACTAACGCATCTCCGGGATTTAATTCATCAATAATATCATGAAAATGTTTATCTGCAATTTCCTGCGTTTCACGATTTAGCACCAGCAGGCGTGAGCTTGTACGGTCTTTCAACGGTGTTTGCGCAATCAGTTCTTCCGGTAAATCAAAATCAAAATCTTCTGTACTAAGCATATTGGTCACTCTTTCTACTTGATTTGTCTTGGCTATTCTACCATTTTTTCCTATATCTGGCTATGAAGAGAACTCTTTTAAGAACAATAAAAACCCGCTCTTATATGGATTAAAAAACACCAAATTTGTCCAAATCAACGTTTTGAGGCATACTAGTAGTAAGACATTTATTTATAAAACCTAGTGATGTTAGAAAAAAGCAGAAGAAAAATAGCCATCATTTTATTAAATTTAAGATTTTGTTTTTACTAATTTTCTAGGAAAAAAACGAAGAAAAAAGAAATTGGGGTGAAAAAGTTGATTGAATTTCAACATGTTTCAAAAATTTACAAAGGCGGAAAAATTGCTGTAGATGACGTGAATCTGTCCTTTGAAGAAGGCGAATTTATTTGCTTTATCGGAACCAGCGGCAGTGGAAAAACAACTTCCATGCGGATGATTAACCGCATGACGGATCCGACTAAAGGCAAAATCTTAATCAACGGCGAGGATATCCAAACCATTAACCCGGTAGAATTACGCCGGAAAATCGGCTATGTGATTCAAAATATCGGATTGATGCCGCACATGACTATCCGCGATAACATTGTTCTTGTACCGAAATTATTAAAGGTGGATGCGCAGGAGCGTGACAAAATTGCGGAACGCATGATTGATTTAGTGGAGCTGCCCAGAGAAATGCTGGATCGTTACCCAAATGAGCTCTCTGGTGGACAGCAGCAGCGGATCGGTGTCGTCAGAGCTTTAGCGGCAAATCAAGATATTATTTTGATGGATGAGCCTTTTGGCGCTTTGGACCCGATTACCAGAGATTCTTTACAGGATCTGGTAAAGGATTTACAGGAACGCCTTGGAAAAACCATTGTTTTTGTAACTCATGATATGGATGAAGCCTTAAAACTGGCAAATCGGATTGCGATTATGAGTGAAGGCAAAGTGATTCAATTTGACACACCGGATAATATTTTACGTCATCCGGCCAATGAATTTGTAGAAGAACTGATTGGTGAGGATCGCTTGATTCAAACAAAACCGGACATTACCACAGTTGGCGAAGTAATGCTGAATAATGCCATTACCATCACACCTGAAAAATCTTTATCTGAAGCGATTAAGCTGATGAGAGAAAAACGGGTGGATACATTGTTGGTAGTCGATGGAACGGGTGTATTAAAAGGCTTTATTGACGTTGAAACACTGGATCGTCGCAGAAAATCTGCAACAAGTGTCAGCGATATCATGAATCCGCAAGTATTTTTCGTAAAAAAATCTTCTCTACTGAGAGATACGCTGCGCCGGATTTTAAAACGCGGCCTTAAATATGTACCTGTCGTAGATGATCAGCAAAAAGTCGTGGGTATTTTAACTCGTGCTTCTCTGGTAGACATTGTTTATGACGTTATCTGGGGCGAAGAAGAAGTCGAAGCAACGGAAAATGAAGCAGTTGATAACAAGCAGCCTCAAATGGAGGTGTAGAAAATGAATCAGTTTCTATTGGAAAAAGGCAATGAGCTTATTACCAAAATCGGCGAGCATATTTTTATTTCGGGTGTCGCTCTTCTTTTAGGGATTTTATTAGCGGTACCGATTGGTGTTTTATTAACCCGTACGAAAAGAACTGCAGCCATCGTGATTGGGATTACTAGTGCCTTACAAACAGTTCCTTCACTTGCTTTACTTGCGTTGATGATTCCGATTTTTGGTGTCGGCAAAATTCCCGCAATTATTGCTTTATTTATCTATTCTCTTTTACCAATATTAAGAAATACTTATATCGGAATCAAAGGAGTGGACAGCAATTACAAGGATGCAGCCAAAGGGATGGGCATGACGAATATGGAATCAATTTTTATGGTAGAGCTGCCGATTGCTATGCCAACAATTATGGCCGGGATTCGTTTAGCAGCAGTCTATGTGATTGCCTGGGCAACCCTAGCCTCTTATATTGGTGCAGGCGGATTAGGTGATTTTATTTTCAGCGGCTTGAATAATTATCAGCCGGATTTGATTTTTGCAGGTACTATCCCTGTCACGCTGTTAGCTCTGTTGGCTGATTTATTACTTGGCTTACTAGAGAAAAAATTAACTCCTAAAGCACTAAAGGAGGCAGAATAATGAAACAGAAATTAAAACTAATGCTAGTTGCGCTTAGCAGCATGGTGCTTTTAGCTGGCTGTTCCCTACCTGGTCTTGCTTCAAATGCTGATGAAAACACTATCGCGATTACCGGCGGGATTACGTCTGAAGCGCAGATTTTAGCTAGTCTAGTTTCCGGTATGATTGAGCATTATACTGATGAAAAAACGACCATCATCAATAATTTAGCGACAACGACCATCAATCATCAGGCAATGATGAACGGTGATGCACAAATTTCAGCAGCTCGCTATACAGGAACGGATTTGACAACCACCTTAAATATGGAGCCAATTAAAGATCCTAAAAAAGCCTTTGCTGCGGTTCAAAATGGTTTCGAAGAAAGATTCCAGCAAAAATGGTTCAAATCTTACGGCTTTGCTAATACTTATGCCTTTATGGTCACGCAGGAAACCGCTAAAAAATATAATTTAAAGAAAATCAGTGATTTGAAAAAAGTAGCTGATCAGTTAACCGCCGGTGTGGACACCTCATGGATCGATCGTAAAGGTGACGGCTATAAAGGTTTCACTGAAACCTATGGCTTTGACTTTAAACGTGTCTTCCCGATGCAGATCGGACTTGTGTATGATGCTGTTGCTGCCAAGAAAATGGACGTTGTTTTAGGGTATTCTACAGACGGGCGAATCGGCAGCTATAATTTAGTTATTTTAGAAGATGATCTGCACTTCTTCCCGCCATATGATGCCAGTCCAGTCGCTACTGATGCTATTCTTAAGAAATATCCTGAGCTGAATGACGTGTTGGAAAAGCTTTCCGGAAAAATTTCCACTGAAACAATGCAAAAGCTAAATTATCAAGCAGATAATGATTTAATGGAGCCGGAAACGGTCGCACAAAATTTCTTAAAAGAGCATCACTTCTTTGAAGACAAAGGAGGCGACCAATAATGCAAAATCTGCATGAAATGAATTTAATTCAACAATTTTTCTATTACTTTGAACAAAACGGCAGCTATGTTTTAAGCCAGTTCGTTCAGCATTTTCTTATTTCGATTTACGGCGTACTTTTTGCTGCTATTGTCGGTATTCCAATTGGTATTTTAATTTCCCGTAAAAGAAAAATGGCCGGCTGGATTATTAGTATTGCCAACTTAATTCAAACGATTCCGTCCTTAGCGATGCTTTCTATTTTAATGCTTGGCTTAGGCTTGGGTGTCAATACCGTCATTGTGACTGTCTTTCTTTATTCCTTATTGCCGATTATTAAAAATTCGTATACCGGCATGATTCAAGTGGATAAAAACATTTTAGATGTGGGTAAAGGTATGGGCATGACCAACTGGCAACGGCTTTACATGGTGGAACTACCGCTTTCTGTTTCAGTCATTATGGCTGGTATCAGAAATGCGCTTGTGGTTGCAATCGGAATTACGGCCATCGGTGCCTTTGTCGGAGCCGGCGGTTTAGGAGATATTATTATCCGCGGAACCAATGCAACAGATGGAACGGCCATTATTTTAGTAGGTGCGTTGCCAACTGCTTTAATGGCGATTATTACTGACTGGGTTTTAGGAATGATTGAACGTCGCCTCGACCCCGCCCGCAAGCATGCGAATTAGCAAGAGGCTGGTACAGAAGCAACTCCTTCTTATTTCCGAAGGAGTTGCTTCTGTACCAGCCGTTTATTCGTAAAACGAGAGCGAGACAAAACTGTTTTAGTTTTGTCTCGCTCTCTTGTCTTATTTCTTCAAATGATAGCTATACGTTGAAACGACGATATTTTCGTGCCAGGATAGCCGTAAACGCAAACGCAAGCTGGTTTGGTTATGCAAAATATTTTGCCAGCGACGATTTGGAACGAACTGCGGAATTAGAACTGTCGTGGTGTAATTGCGTGCCGCAGATTTTTTACTTACCAAGGATACATAGCGCACAATCGGATTCGTCACAGAACGATAAGATGAGTGTACGATAGAAAAACGAATATCAGGAAACTGCTGTTTGAATTCCTGTTCAATTTCATGTTCCTTTTCAACATTTTCGTCCAGCGATACATGCATCGCAATCACATAATCACCGATAGACCGCGCATAATTAATCGCGCCAACGTTAGCTCTGGTAACATTTCCCACCAAAACAATTACTGTATTGCCGTCGTATGTGACTTTTTCCGCAGTTTTTTCTAAGCGCAGCTCTTCTGCAACGTTTTTATAATGCGCGTGAATACTGTAAAAGACAAAAATCAACACAGGCATAATGATGAAAAATGGCCAAATGTCTCCTAAGCGATAAACAAATAAAATGACAATAATTGAGTAAGAAATAAAGGCCCCAACAATATTGGCGATCGATTTCGACAACCATTTTTGGGTTTCCTTACGCCATTTGATTACCATCCCAGTTTGAGATAAGGCAAATGGTATAAATACCCCGATCGAATACAAGGGAATCAAGCGTTCTGTTGAGCCTTGAAAGATCAATAACAAGACAATCGAACCCGCTGCCAAGGTCAAAATCCCATTAGAATAACCCAAGCGATCGCCGCGATCCATATACATATGCGGCATAAACTTATCTTTTGCTAAGCTATAGGCCAACACTGGAAACGCAGAGAAGCCAGTATTAGCCGCTACTGCCAAAATTAACGCTGTAGTAAACTGTAAAATATAATACAAAATATTATGGCCAAAAACAGCCTGCCCAATCTGAGCTAAAACCGTTAGCTCCTTTGTCGGCACGATCCCGTACCAGTAATTGATAAACGTGATACCCACAAAGAAAAAACCAAGAATTGATGCCATCAACGCTAACGTACCAGCCGCATTTTTTGCTCTAGGTTTTTTGAAAAAAGGAACTGCATTACTGATCGCTTCCACTCCGGTTAAAGAGGAAGAGCCGGAAGAAAAAGCCCGCAGCACCAAGGCAATTGAAATACCCGGTACAACAGCACCCGGCAAGGCTGTCGCCTGCATCGGTACGGCTCCTGTAATAATTTTAAACATCCCTGTCACAATTAATAAGGCAATAACCGCAATAAAGCTGTACACAGGGAACATCAAAAACCCGGCCGACTCCCTTAACCCACGTAAATTCATCAGCATGATCAACAAAACAATCGTAATCGAAATAGCCACCTGATGACCATAAAGCGCCGGCACCGCTGAAATAATCGCTTCAGCACCAGCCGAAACAGAGACTGCAACCGTCAGCATGTAATCCACCAGCAACGAGCCGCCGGCAATCAAGCCGGCATTTTTGCCTAAATTATCACTGCTGACCACATAAGCCCCGCCGCCATGCGGATAGGCATGGATAATTTGCCGGTAAGATAACGTTAAAGAAATAAGTAAAATAATAACAAACGCGGCAATTGGCAAGGAATACCAAATAGCTGCAGCGGATAACGTTACCAATACCACAACTATTTGTTCAGTTCCATAAGCAATTGAAGATAATGCATCCGATGATAATAATGCTAATGCTTGAAAGCGACTCAATTTCTGTTCATCGTTTTCAGCGGATTTTAATGGTTTCCCAATAAATAATCGTTTTAGATAATCCACTTCACTGTCTCCTCCTTTTTTAACGCGGAATAAACGTTTCTTTTTCTAAACATTTTACAATTAACGATCCTTTACTTTAATTTTTTCTAAAACAATCACATATGCTACGCTTTTAATCAGCAATTGTCAATCAAACTTTTTAAATATTTAGCTACTTCACTTTATTTCTTTAATTTATTTTTAGATAATTGATTTTCTTTATTCTAACAAGCTTTTCCCTACAAAAAAAATAATTCGACTTTGATAGTCAGATAACAAAAAAAGACAGCCTCCTCGGTTAAAAGAAGTACTGTCTTTCTGCTTTTTAGTTAATCAGAGAAGATTTGCCAGGTACGATGCTGGTCAAAATACGTCGCTTCGTTTTGAGCATTGTTCACCACTTGCTGCGGATAGTTTAATACCTTCAACAGTTGAATGGCGTTGCGGGTAGTTGAAGGACCTTGGCGTAAACAATAATCAAACGTCACGCCTTTTTCCTCTGTTACTTGCTCTTCAAAGTGCACATTGGCACAGGAGTTTTTTAAAATTTCCGTTAATTCAATGTCATGGGTGGCGACAAATGCCAGCGACGGATAATCATTCAACCAGTGTACAATACTGGCGGAAGCTGCAATTCGCTCAATCGTATTCGTGCCTTTTAAAATCTCATCGATGAAGCAAAGACATGGCACATTAGTTTGCGCTAAATCCAACACGCGCTTGACTGACTTGGTTTCAGCCACAAAATAGCTATCGCCTTCAAATAAGTCATCCTCCACCGCCATAGAGGTTAAGATATGGCCATAGGGCAGCTGAAACTCGGTTGCCAAAGCGGTATGAATAGTGGCAGAAAGAATACAGCTGATAGCGACACTTTTTACGTAAGTAGATTTTCCGGAGGCATTCGAGCCTGTTACCAGGGTGTTTTGTCGCCAGTTTACTTCATTAGGAACCGGCGTTGTTAATAAAGGATGATAGACCTCCTCGCCTTTTACAGCAATCTCTTCAGAAAAAACAGGTTGACTGGTATCCGGCATAATCAGTCGAAAATTCAGAACAGCGGCCGCCACTTCCAATTCACCCAGTAGCTGCCACAGAGCTTTAGCTTGAGTTTCATATTTTGCTAATTTTTCCAGTACAAAATTATACGAAATAAACGGCAGCATAAACACCATGGAAATATAGTCAAATAGCAACTCTGCTTCCGTATTGCTTTTCATTCGAAAGGAAACGCCAAAACGCGGCATTGATTTTAACGGCTTCAGAATTTCCACAAGCTCTGCTTGAAAAGGCGTCGGAATCGCTGCAATTTTTTTGGCACAGGCAACCGTTTGAACTAAATAGCCCATACAGATTAACTCACGCTGCAGCTTTTCCTTTTTGATTAGATAATAAATAACGTTAAATAAAACGGAACCCAGCAATAGTATTATAAAAGCCGAGGTCGGCCACACTAAAAATAGTCCTAAGGCTATTAACGGTAAGCTGCCAAGAAACGTGTACAATTTCATATGCGGCAACTCTTGTTTTCTGGTTTCGGTTAAATAGCTCTCTACGTGATTATTATCCTTCTTCCCTAAATAAGCAAACTGAAACTGCAGCTTTTCACGAAGCTCAGGGTTCTGTTGATAAAAATCAATTAAGGTTTCCAAACGTTGATGCTGTTCAGTAGAAAAATCATAATTCCGCAAACGTTGATAGAGCGCTTCAGAGCCAGCGCTGGAATAGGTCGCATTTAATGAATGATACACTTCAAAAAGATCTAGATCATACCAAGTAATATCATCAACTTCGCTGTCATAATGACGATATTCCTTGGCTTTCAGCCATGCATTCTTCAAGCTTTCTTCCTTATCACCAAAACGGCCGTGCGGAAGAGAACCCCATTGTCGTCTGACTTTTTTTCTAATATCGAATCGTGTTTTGATTTCGATCAATAGAATAATAAGAAGTATTAAAAGAATAAAACCGATCACCACTAACTGTAATTCCATTTGCTTCGCTCCTTTTTTTATTCAAGTATAGAACTTTTCTCCCTGCGCTACAAGCTGCCTTTTATTCTCTTAACAAATGGGCAAAGAAAAAAGGCGCAAGCAGTGAGCCGCGCCTTTTCTATGATAAGAGATACGTATGATCGAAGGTCACCTCAATTGGATAATCGCCAATTTTTCTGTAAACCTGTTCTTGAATACGGAAGTTCAGTTCTTGGTCGGTTCCTTTAAAGCTATTAGGCACCACCAAATCGAAAAGAATTCTCGAGTGCTTCTCATGCTCAACTAAACGTATATCATGTGCCTTTAAATCAGCGTCAATAGACTTGATGATTTTTTTCAATTCTAAATGAACAAACTGCTGCAGCTGATCATGCAGATTGACCGGATCAATGTGGCAAACTAGTTCAACCGATAATTGTTCTTTAAACTTTTTTTCAATCTGATCGATCATTTCGTGCGCACGATTTAAATCCCAGCGATCGTCTATTTCAATATGAACAGAAGCAAAGGTCTTATTTGGGCCATATTGATGAATCAAGAGATCATGGTACCCAACAATTTCAGGAAAAGCAGACAAGTAAGCTTTCATTTTATCAATTTCATTTTGATCCGGTCTTAGCCCCATCAGCTCGTCCACAAAGCCCCGAATCAGCTGTAATCCACTGAAAATAATGTAGCCGGCCATCAGCAAACCAACAAAACCGTCAATTTGCACTCCGGTAAAACCTTCAATAGCTGATGAAATCAACACGGTAATTGTGGTATAAACATCAATCAAGCTATCTTTAGAAGCAGCAAACAGCGTATTAGAATTAATCTTTTTCGCCACTCGCTGATAAAAAAAGCCCTGCCAAATTTTAATTAAAACAGATAACAGCAACACAATCAAAACTACCGGCGTTACCTTAATCGTTTGCGGCTCTCTGATTCGCTCAATAGAGGTCATTAAAAACTGAAAGCCTACAAACGTAATCATCAATGAAACCAGCATCCCACTAATATATTCAAAGCGTTCGTGTCCGTAAGGATGTTCTTTATCCGCCGGCTTGCCGGAAATATAAAAACCAACCAGCGTTAAAACGGAAGACACCGTATCCGACAAATTATTCATCGCTTCTGCCATGATGGATACACTGCCTGAAAGTAACCCAATTAACAGCTTACCGACAAACAGCAGCAGATTCGACAATAAACCTATGACTCCGGCAAATACCCCAAACGCTGTACGTATATCCGAACTTTTTCGTTTTCTTTTTTCAAATTGATTAATCAAAAAATTTATCATCTTTATCCCTACCTTGTTTTCAGCATATCTTAAGACTATAAAATTTTTTTGCTCATTTGTATAGTAAAAAGTGACTAATTTTTAGTGACTTCTTATTTTTTAGAAAACCCCAAAGCCATTTCAAGCAGCTACTTTAAATTTTATTAGGGGTGCCTTGAAAAAAAACAAAAAAAGGCGACCAACAAGCGGTCGTCTTTTTTAGGCTTTTTAATGGAAAATATGACTTTCATGCGAAACCTTCGCCAGCTTTTTCGTTTTTTCTTCGATGCTTGGGTAGAAAATTACACCTAACACACCAAAAACAATCGCTATAATCACTAAAATAATTATGGCTTTCCACGCATTTGGCCAATAAATGCCGCCCGCTGACTCACGTAATAAGTTCACCGCATGCGTAAACGGTAAAAACGGATTGATGAACTGGAAGAATTTGCCGGAGACTTGAATTGGATAGTTTCCGCCGCCGCCTGAAATAGACAGCACCAAGATAATAATCGCAATCCCTTTACCGACATTTCCAAACAGTGCGACCAGCACATAAACCATCATCATAAACGCAAGGGCAATCAATAGAGCAAATAAGACACTATACACGGGCTGTCTCACGTCAACACCTAATAGGAAATAATTCCCCAGCGTAACAATCAAGGCTTGAGCCAAGCCCATGACTAAGAATGTCAACATTCTGGCAGAGAATTGTTCCCGTTTTGAGAATTTGCCGCGATCTTTTGCTTCTAAATAATAATCAGTCGTGGCAATACTTGAAAACAACACCGCACCTACCCATAAACACAAAGCGGTATAAAACGGTGTACTGGCTGAACCATTATTGGCAATGGGATAAATCCGATTTTCAGACACTTCTACCGGTTTTGTAAAGAAATCACTTTCCGCTGTCGCATCCAGCTTCAAGAGTTTAATTACCTCCCCTAAATCAACGTCCTTTTCCCCTTTACGAATCGCGTCCGCTGCTTTATGCAAGCCGGTTTTGATATTGGGCCAGTCATTTTTTACAAGGTCATTCGCTTTATCTAATGCTGCTTCAAGGGTCGGCATCTTATCATTCACCGTATCCAATGTATTGGTAATATTGTCGCGGATTCCGGGATAATCATTTTGAATAAAATCTGCTGCTAAACCAAGCTTATCTTCTATAACCGGTAATTCATTGTTGTATAAATCGGCACCTTTATTTATGCCGTTCACAATGGTATCCATATGACCATTTAATAGCACATTGGCGTCGTGCACTTCCTGTTTGATAGCAGGTAATTCCGCCTGATATTTTTCTAATAGCGCAATGGCATTTGATACAGTACCAGCGGTTGCGTTCAGTAAGGAAGCAAAATCCACCTTTTTCGCTTGACTAAGCAAGCCCTGTGCCGTCGAAATTGTTTGAAGCAATTTGGTTAAAATATCATTTATATTCGCTGCTACCTGATCTACGTTAATACTGCCGGCAAGTTTGGAAATCGTATTGGCAGTTGTTTGAATGTCTAACAATAATGCTTTTAATTGTTCAACAGAAATCGTATCTACATCAATACTATCGACTTGTCCTTTGATCTTGCTGATTAGGGTATTTACATTCGTCAGCTCATCAATAAGTGGCTGCAGGTCTTGACCCTCCCCGCTATTTTGCATATTGGTCAGCATCTCAACTAATTGAGTGATCGCCGCCTGCTGCTTACCGAGACTATCAGAAAATTGAGCCAGCAATTGTTTCAGCGCAGCACGTTCTTCTGGTGTTAGTTCGTTATCTGCAACGAGCTGTTCGATTTGACCGGCAATCGCAGAAACATTGGACCCAATCGTTTGAATAGATTCCAGTGTGACTTTGACTCCGGAAGTAATTCCCGGTAAAGCCTCCTGTAATTTTTGTGCTCCCTGCGCTGTAGTTGTCGCCAACTGATCCGCCTGATCGCCCAGCTTTTGAATATCGGGCAGTGCAGTTTGGACCCCTTGAATAATTGTTAAGCCTTGCTTCGCTTCTTCAATTCCTTCTGACATGGTTTGTTCCACGGAAGCGAAGTCCTCGTCAATCATCGCCAGCTGCTTGCCGGCATTTTGAATTTCTGGAATTTTTTCCTGCAGCGTTAAAATAACCTTCGCTTGTTCTTTCACCGTTGGCATTTTACCGTTTAGCTCTACCAGCTTAGCACCTAAGGCATCGACTTGCGGCAAATATTCGGCAAACTCATTAGCTTTTGCCAGCTTATTTTTTAAATCCGGCATTTTTTCATGCAGCTGGACAACCTCTTGTGTGTACTTATCAATTTCATCAATGTTTTCATCCGTCGTTAAAATCATCTCTTTGACTTTCGTGATGCTGACTAAATTAGAATCTAAATTATAGCCAATCTCATTAAAGACCCCTACCAGCGTGCTGCTAGCTGTTTTAATGAACTCTTCAGTGATTTGTGTCTGTAAGGAAGAAGCCCCTTTAGAAGTGATTTTAGGCGCAATTGCATTAATTTTCTCGTTAATTGAGTACTCTATCTTGGGTTTAGTAATATCGCCTGTCGTAAAGCTCAGTAAATCTTTGGAAAAATCCTGCGGCAAATAAATACCGGCATAATACTTTCCTGATTTAACGCCTTTGTCCAATTCCTCTTTTGAATCGACAAATTTCCAGCCCAGCTGTTTATTTTTATGAAGATTTTTCAGTACCTCTTCACCAATATTGACTTTTTCATCTTTAAAAGAAGCAGCTTTGTCGTCACTGTAAACAGCGATCGGCAATTCGCCTGTATTCGCGTAAGGATCCCACAACGCTTTGATATTAAACCACGCATAAAGTGACGGAATAACCATCAGTGCAATAATCAATAATGTGGCGATCGGGTTTTTAAAAATGCGTTGCCAATCTAACTTAAATAAGTTCAATGTATTCTTTATATGTTTCATCCTGCTCACCCATTCTTTTTAATGACTGATCTACTTTAGCATAATTTTTTTGGCAATACCAAGTGTAAAAGCCTATTTTTGTCCATTTCTACGACAGGTTTTTGAAATTGTCGTATGCTTTTTTCTCTCAACCTAAAAAAAGACAAACTCATCCGAATGAATCAGCTTGTCTTTGATTTTTTATAATTTTGCTGAAAAATCAGTCACTACTTTTTTGACTTCATTGACAGAATCTGGATTCAAATAAGAAAGCGCTCTAGGCACCACGCCCATCAGGTACATCTTATCCAGCTTTCCAGTCGCTCTTCTTTCCAATAGTTCAGCGACCAAACGTTTCATGTCCTCTTTGTGATCCGGTTTTGTACGTTCCATAATGAAATCATAAAATTGTTTTTCTTCGGCTTTCATTCTCTTGCCTCCCAAGAATTTTCTTCTATTATAAGCTTAAATAACAAGAAGTAGTAGTAATTTGCTTTTTTGAGCGCTCAAGCAACTTTTTTCAGGCAATGTGACTTTATTTATTTTTTGTGTTTTCTCAGCATAAATTCGTACGCAGCCCGACTGATAATATCCATTGGCTGATTAATAGCCGGATTGAAATAAAAGTCCATCGTGACTAACTCTTCCAGCGTCACCGCTTTATCGATCGCCAAAGATAACGTATTAACCGATTGAGTTATATCTTTTTCCGACATTAGTTGCCCGCCGATTAATTTGTGACTGCCTTTTTCAATAACCAGTTTGATATGCACTTCTTCTTGCTGTTCGAGATAAGGCAGTTTGTAGGGCAGCGTTAAAAAGATACTTTCCGCGTCCAGCCCTTCATACTTGGCCCCTTCTTCCGTCAAGCCTGTACTAGCGATATAGTAACCAAAAATTTTAGTTGCTGTTGTTTTTTGCGTCATTTGGTAGTTCATCTGATTGCCAAGAATATTCATCGCAGCTACCGTAGCACTGCGTACAACGTTGTTCACTAATGGAATAAAGGCTTTGTGCTGACTATTGCAAACTGGATAAGAAATCACATCTCCAATCGCATAAATATCCGGATTGCTTGTCTGCATCTGTTCATTCACACGAATCGTGCCGTTAGGATGCAAATCTAAAAAGTCTTTGACCAAGGTAGTATCCGGACGAGCATTCACGGCAATGATGGCGTAATGATTTGGAATCTTCTGGTTGCTTGTTTCCGTTATGAACAAGTCTTTATCCGTATCGGTAAAACCGATGACATTTTCATTCAGATGTAGAATTACGCCGGCTTCTCTGATTTTCCGTTCAATAATAGAAGAAATTTCTTTATCCACATAGCGAAATAAAATAGCATCTGCACTTTCGATTAAATGAACTTCTTTATTTTGAAATTTTAATGCATCACATAGCTCAACACCGATATAGCCGCCGCCAATAATAGAAATAATGTCTGAATGCTCCACACGCGCTAAGACTTCCATGGAACTAGCATAACTCTTAAAGACAGTAACTTTCTCTTTTTCCGGTAAAGACATATTTGTTGAAAATTGATTTGAGCCGGTTGCTATAATTAATTTATCATAGCCTACCTCAAATTGAGCGCGCTGATTATCTTCATAGGTAATTGTTTTATTTTCTGGATTCACTTTTGTTACATTGGCTTGTAAAACAACATCGATTCCTTCTTTTAATAACTCTTCCAGCGTAAGATATCTCACGTTATTTAATTCATCAACAAGCTGATTCATATACAAAATAACACCGCTTGATACAAAGCTAAGCTCACTTCGTTTGTCGATCAAGGTGACCTTTGTCGTTGGGTCTAACTTCTTTATGGTTAAAGCTGCCTGCAATCCTCCATGCGAGGCGCCAATAATTACTACGTTCACTAAGGTGATTCTCCCTTCGGTCTATCAAATAATCAAGTTGTATAAATATAAAATAATTAATAGCGCTCCGTTTCATTATATATAAAATTAACTTTTTTTAAAATAATAATAGCTACTAAATTTCTTTTTATAACTTGCGTATTGCCATTTCATGACGAATAAAGTATTCTTAAAGTGAGGTGTCTATTATGCTAAAACGAGATTTTTTAGAAAAGCCTTACGATTATATGAATGATATTTTATTATTTTTATACAACAATCAAGGCAGGGCAACAAAAAATGAGTTGGTCAGCGCATTTCAAATTAGCTTACCGACCTTAAATGAATATTTATCTTTCTTGCAAACCTTTCTTGAAGAAAATAAAATAGATGACCAAGTAGTAATCACCATGCAGGGTGAAAATATTTCCTTGAAAAAAAAGCCAACTTTCCCGCTAAAGGAAGTGGTTGTGCTTTTTTTAGATAAATCAATTAAATTTCAGATGGTTAATAAACTATTTTCTAAAGGAGAATTAAGTTGTGATTATTTTCAGCTGACGTACGCAATTAGTTCAGCTACGTATTATCGTAAAATTACAGAATTAAATGAATTACTAAAAGAATTTCGACTGCAAATTAAGCGAGGAAAATTAGTAGGTGAAGAAAAACAAATCCGCTATTTTTTCTTTAGTTTCTTTTGGTTTCTTTTTGAAGACAAATCTGCTTTGGAAAAAGAAACGGCGAATCAGTATCTTGGCTTTGTAGATATTTTGAAAGATTCGCTTAATTTGACCTTTGATCCCACTGAAGTTCTGCAAATCAAACTTTGGATGAAAATATCGTTTCGGCGCATGACAACTGAATACAGTCCTGTCATCAGCCCAAATTATGATTATCCTGATCGTCCGCTATTTGAAGAAATTAATTTAGCTTTACATACATATATGAAAAAAATTGACCGTCCATATACTATTTACGAAGCTTATATGTTTTACGATTTCTTTTGCTCATTGAATAATTTTTCACCCAATTCTGCATTTGCTTTTCGTTTGGCTGAAAAACAGCGACAAGAAAGTTCTTATCTTAACTATATGAACAAGGTGATTTTAAAATATCTAAAGCAGCAGGGCTATTTGTCGAGCTATGCTTCTTCCACTCGTTTGCTTTATATTGAAAACTTATTATTTCAGCTGCATTCACAATTGTATTACTTTGACGGCTTTATTTTACCGTTTGATAATTGGACGATTAAATCAATTATCCACGCTCACCGTCATCCTTTTTCCGGTAATGAAGTTTTTGAGCTGATGGACATTGCGACCAAAAAATTCGATCAAGATGGCGAAAAAGGCAACTTTAAAAATAAATTTACCGAGATACACTATACAATTATTTTGAATCATATTGCTGAATTAAATGAAGAAAAGATTTCAATTGGTGTCTATCACTCGCTTAATCCTTTTATTGGCGATTTGGTTATCCAACACCTTACCAATATTTTAGGTCACAAATACCCGATTAAAGCAGAGGCCTATAAAGAAGATAGTCACTATGATATAGTATTGTCGAATATTTATCGCGAAACAGGGGAAAAGCAAGATCTTATCTATATCTTTTCAGATATTGGCAATAGCTATGACATGGCCGAAATCGAGAAACTAATTATTCAATTGATCGGTACCAGATAAAGCTGGCGCATTCATGTATACACATTGAGATTATAACAGAGAACTTGACCTGATTTTCTCTTTTTTCTTTCTATCAGCGAAATTTAATGAGAATATTTGGTTATTTATAAAAAATTTACCTAAGCAATAATTTTTTTATCTATTAAAAAATCGAACTTCTTTTGTTTTTTAGAAAAAAAGGCAAAATAAAAAAAGATATGAGACATATCTTTTTTTATTTTATCCAGCCTATTCGACTAAATGGTGTATATCGGAAAGACACAACCCCTTCTATGGCGTTACCTGTAACTAAACCAAAGCTACGGCTGTCGCTGGAATTATCGCGGTTATCTCCTAGCACAAAGTAATAACCTTTAGGTATTTTTTTAAATTGTGACAGCTGCTCTAGACTTTCCTCGGTCAGGTTTATCTTAATCGTACCATCCGGCAGTTCTTTGGCTGCCGAGTTCTCGGAAAGTTTCGGCAAGGTCTTAGCCTGTGGATTTATAAATAAATCGCTGCCTTCCGTCCAGATCATATCTCCTGGCATACCAATCACACGCTTTACATATTGAAATTCACTGTCAACAGGAGGCTGAAACGTAATAATCTCATAGCGCTGCGGCTGTTTGGTCCGTCGTACAATGACACGCTCACCGTCCAGTAACGTCGGCTTCATAGAGTTACCGTCAACCATGTGAGGCGAAGTATTCAAAATAAAGACAAAGACTAAAGCTGCAAATACGATGATAGGCAGTATGAATTTAATGATTTCGATAATATTTTCTTTTCTTTTTTTCTTTTTTAATTGCTGGAGCTCTTGTTTAGTCAGCCGTCTTTTTTTATTCTTTTTACGCCTAGGCTGATTCTTTCTCTCTTGCTCTGCCACTTTTGGGCGTTTCTTCAGCGGTTCATCAGCTGTTTTTACACGTTTTTTTCGACGATTTCTTTTTCTATCGATCTCTATTTGATCAAACGATTCATCTTCGTAGCGTTTATTTTCGATCGGTTTCTTTTGTCGGGGTTTTCTTTTTTTTTGTTCAACTCTTTTTATTTTATTCATGTTCCACCTCAATTATACCAAAACACTCTTAATTAAGCATAACAGACTGTCGATCATTTTTCCACATAAACTCTGATAATCCATTTCCTTAAGACTAGAGCAAATGAATTTTACAAAATACCGTGTCTTCATTTTTTTGACCAGCAAACATTTATTTGTAAAAAAAGCGGGACAAAACTATTTTTAGTTTTATCCCAACTCACTTTTATTTACTGTATAACAAGTTCTTGGCCTTCAATAATTAGACTACTGCTTAATCCATTGACCTTCATTAAGGTTTGAACGGTTACACCTTTTTCTTGAGCAATTTCCCATAAGGTTTGCCTGGCTTCCACAATATAGGTTTGTTTAACCACTTGCTCTTCTGTAGAAGGCACTTGTTCCGCAGCTGCGGTGTTTGATCGTTCGGAAGCTGCTGCTGAGTCAAAAGTTGGTGCAGAAATATTTTCGCCAAGAGAAGCGCTTAACGCTTTAGAAGCTGATAAAAAGCCTCCCCCCGCAGCCAGCAATAAAAACAATGTCAAAACCAACACGTTATAAGTCGATGTTCCTTGCTTTTTCATCTTGTGTTTCCCTTCATTTTCATTTCATTCTTTCTTACTCTCTTTATTTTCCCGTTTTATCCAATCGTGATAGTTTACTTAAACGTTCTTCTAATTCACGATAAATAGACAATACTTCATTTTTAGACTCTTCCACTTCGTTTGAGATATTTTTCGCGCGGTTGCCGATATTCAGCATTTCAAGTTCAGCGGAATTGATCATGTGTTTTGCTTCCACTTGGGCCTCACTAACAATACGATTCGCTTCTTTTTTCGCAGAAACCATAACTTCTCCGATTTCCTGCTGTGATTTTAAAGCTTCTTCCTGCAGTGATTGATTTTTCAATAATAAATCGTTGATTTGCTGCTTGGCTTGCAGTAATTCGGCTAATTGTTCACCTTTAACTTCACCGCTTGCCGACATGTTACGCATCGTTTCCATTTCCGCATTCAAGCTGGCTAATTCGTCTTCTTTTTCTTTATAGCTTTCTCTTAAAGCGGCTAATTCAGATTCGAAGACATCTTTTTGAACGGAATATCTATCGTTTAAGCCTTGAATCCGTCCTAAAGTTGTTTCTAATTCACTTTTTTCTTTTAAAACATTTTGCAGCTCTTGCTTCAGTTCATCTACACGACTGTTATCAACAGAAGCATTTGTAGTCGCTGTAAGATTTAATTCTTTTTCCTTTAATGCTTGGTTTTCTTGCTGCAGCTGTTGAATTTGTGCTTGTAGTTCTGCAAGTTTGTCCGTTAATTCTTGATTTTCTTTATCTGTATTTTGAAGTTCCTCATTTAATGATCTTAATTCCATTTTTACCGTCTCCAATGCTTCTTGTTTTTCTCCGATTGTTCCTTGAACCACTAATTGCTCCTGTAACTGTTGAATTTCCGCTTCTTTGTCTGCAATTTTTGTTGCTAGTGCTTGCTCTTTTTCTCTAAGTGCTGTTTCTAAATGCGTTATTTGCTCATTTGACAGCACCTGTGCATTTTTCAGACTATCAACTTCTTGTTTTAATCGTTCCACTTCATCACGGTCAACAGTCGTTGTTTCCAACGCAAGGATTTCTGTTTCTTTCTGCGTTAATTGAGTGGATAGATGATTATTTTCTTCCTTAAAATCGGCAAGCTCTTCTTGAAAATTCTCTATTTTCAGCTGCAGCTGCTTATTTTGCTGCGTTAAGCGGAAGTTTTCTTCTTTCTGCTGTTTAAAATCGGCTTCCTGCATTCGATATTCTTCAAGTAATTCTCTTAGTCGTTTAATTTCCTGTTCCTGTTCAGCAACCAATCTGCTGTTATTTGTAGTGATATTTTGCGGATGGTCAGGAGCAAGATCAAGCTCTTGAAGTAAGTCCTCTTCAGAAACTTCATTAATTTTTTTAATCAATCGTCTTTTTGCCATATGTCTACACCTCATTCTGTCTGTTTCTTAGTTTTCTAATGCTACTTTGGTTAGGTCTTCTTCTTTAGAATTTTTCGAATAAACAATCGATTGCTTGGACAGCTTGTTTGCTTTCGTTCGATATGTAAAATTAAAATCAATCATTGTCAGCTCTTTTACGGATTGCAGTTCCTCAATAAATTTCTCAACGTTTTTTTCTGCTGTTTGATAATCCTTAAACGCTAATGTTGTGGGAAAAACCGATAGTGTAATTGTTTGGCTTTTTTGTCCTACTGCAATCGCTATATTGGATTCTCCAAAAAAAGGCTGCCAATCTCTTATAAGCTGTAGTTCAAAATTGTCCAAGGCTTGCGCATCTCTGCTCTTTACAACCTTTTCCCAAGGAAAATCAGAAAGCTTTAAAGCATTCGCTTTATAGCTTTCTATTTTAAGAGCGGCAGTACTGTCTCTTTTTTCAGTTAATTCATTTATTCTTATTTCTAACTCCTTATTGTTTTTTCTCAATGTATCCTGTGCATACAACATTCCCAATAAAATCAAACAAAAAATAATGGCTGCAATCATCAAAAACAGCAAGGAACGATTGTTTTCCTGATATTTATAAAAATTGATTTTACGTTTCATTTTAGGACTATCAGAATCTAAGCTCTCTAATTGAAAGCGGATGTACAGCTGATAGCTCAAAAACAGAAACAGTAAAGCTAGTAATAGAAACATGAAAAGCATCATTAAATATAAACTCCTTTATTTATTAATAAAAAAACCAAGATTCGATTTTTTTCGAAAGTTATTCCGTTCCGCACCCAATTATTCACATTTTATTGTAACATTACGTAATAATATTGCCAACTTTTTTTTGAAAAATCAGACATAAATAAATAAAAACAACTCTTTATATAAAATATCTTTTTTAAAAGACAAAACAAATTTCTATTTTATTAAAAATATAGAAAAAAAGTTAATTCACCTTTGAGAAAACAAAAAAAAAGCGGGAATCCCCGCTTTATCCGTCTTTTCAACCGAAAATTTATTTTGTTTTATTTATCAAAAAATCAGCTATTTTCTCATTCATTTTTATCTTCTTAGTGATATGTACCAAGATTTTCTTCTACTTCTACTTCATGAATTCCTACACTCACTCCTAATGCTCGATCAACAGAATCCATGATTTCGACACTCAAATGGCAGACTTTCTCCTTTAAACGGACTTTATCGATTGTTCTAATTTGTTCCAATAAAATGACCGAATCTCTTTCAATCCCAGTTTCTTCGGAATTAATGCCAATATGTGTTGGTAGTTTTGGTTTCGCCATCTTTGCAGTAATCGCAGCTACGATGATGGTTGGACTAAAATGATTACCTAAATTATTTTGTATGACAAGTACTGGACGTACTCCCCCTTGTTCAGAGCCTACAACAGGGGATAAGTCAGCAAAATATATGTCACCCCTTTTGACCATTTGAAACCTCCTATTCTATCTGTATTCTCTTGGTATCCGTTCAGAAAAAGTACAAGCCACTTCATAATGAATAGTGTCCAGCTTATCTGCTACATCTTGCATAGTGATTTCTTTATCGCCATTTTTCCCGATTAAGGTTACTTTCGTGCCCGCTGTTTTTTGCTCTGGCAGCCGGATCATACATTGATCCATACAAATTCTTCCGACAATTTCACATTCTTTTCCATCCACCAGTACTGAAAAGCCTTGTAAATGTCGCAGCCAGCCATCCGCATACCCGATTGGTATGGTACCGATCCATTCATTTTTAGAAGTTGTATAGGTTTTTCCATAGCCGATTCCTTCATTGGCAGAAAGTTCTTTTACGTGAATTAATTCAGAAACGAGGCTTAGTGCCGGTTTCAAAGGATAGCTTGCTTCTAATTCGTGACCTGATGGGTTCAAGCCATACATCGCAATCCCAAAACGAATCATATTTCCGGCATTTTCCGGATGCCACAAAGCAGTCGCACTGTTGCTGACATGAACATAGCGCGGCAGCTCAGCCAATTCAGTCAACACGTTCTGAAAGCGTTGATTTTGTTTGTTAAAGTATGCCTGGTCTTTTTTATCCGCTGTCGAAAAATGTGTAAAAATTCCTTCCCAAATCATTTGTTCTGACAATTGTACCAATTCAACAGCTTTTTTTGTTTCATGAACAGTTTTAAAACCAATTCTGCCCATGCCTGTATCAACTTTTATATGTATTTTTAACGGTTGAACGTTTTCTAACTGTTCTAATTGATTCACTGCTTGCTCCAGCCACTCCTGACTAGTCACTGTTACAGATAAATCATATTTTACTAAAAGGTCTATGTAAGAAACATCTACAACACCTAGAATTAAGATTGGACCTTTAATCCCTGCTTCTCGCAATTCAATCGCTTCATCCAATAGGGCGACGCAAAAACCAGTAGCTCCGCCTTTAATGGCTGCTTTAGCCGTGGGTACAGCCCCATGACCATATCCGTTTGCCTTCACAACAGCGAAAAGCTCCGTTTCTTCGGGAAGTCGTTTTACTTCATTTAAAACATTTTCAGTGATTGCCTGTGTGTCAATTATCAGCTTGGTGGGACGATGCCAGCCTACAGTCATATGTATCCTTCTTTCTTTTAAAACAGCACGTCTGTCCTATAGTTACCCATAACGATCGAAAAAAAGTCATGTTTAACGAATCAGGACATGAATATGTCTCCTTACGCTTCTTCTCTACGGCTGGTTTTAATTAAGTATGAATTCCATCAATCCGTCGATAAAACAATTTGAGCAACAGCCATTGTATCGGTATGTGAGATAGATACAAACACATGACCATCATACGGTGATTTTGTTATCTTAGGAGCGCCGTTTGCTTCTTTCAGCACTTCTATGTCCTGAAGTCCTACACTACCGATCCCCGTGCCCCAAGCTTTTGAGAAAGCTTCTTTACAGGCAAAACGCCCTGCTAAAAACTCTACTTGCCGTTTATGAGGCAGCGCTTGAAAGATCGTATGTTCAGCTTTCGTTAATACTCTGGTAACAAAAGAGGGCTTGCTCGCAATAATTTTTTCGATTCTTGAAAGATCCACAATATCTATACCAATTCCTTTTATCATCCTTGTAAATCCTCTTTTTTTATTTTATAAATTACTCTTATTCTAACAAATTTTACCAAATTTTCCACTTAAATAATGCAAAAAATTAATAAAAGAAGGTGTAGCAAAGCTGAAAGCTTTATTACACCTTTTAAAAATAGAATAAATAAGTAGAAATATCAACTACTATTTCTATATTTTATTGATCTTTTTAATTAATATTTAGTAATTATTTTGAGTTATCTCTGATTACAAAGCTGCGTTTTTTATCGTTGTGACGTTTGGCAGAGCGGTTTTCTTTACTCTTGTTGTAGCCGCCACCTTTGTTGTTTTTATTGCCACGATAGCCACCGTTATTTTTATTGCGGTTGCGGTTGTTACTGCCGCCGCGGTTTTTGTTAAAGCCTTTTTTATTAGAAGGTAATGGGCGTTCCGGTGTAATTTTAACCGGTACGGCATCTGCCGGGTCTTTGGAAATTGTTTTTAGTAGTAATGCCGCTAAATCTTCCGCAGAATATTTTTCTAATAAGTTTTCAGCAGACGGTAAGTATTTTTCAAGACCGTTTTCTGCCAATTTTTCTTCAACCGTTTCAATTGCAGCTCCTAGCTGGCCTTTGAAAGCTTCTTTTTCACTTGGTGGACGTAGCGGTGTCATGCGTTTTTTCGTTAATTCTTCGATAACGTGCAAATAACCCATTTCGTTTGGCGTAACAAAGGTAACTGACATCCCGCCTTTTCCAGCGCGGCCGGTTCTACCAATACGGTGAACATAGCTTTCTGGATCTTGTGGGATATCGTAGTTATAAACGTGAGTGACACCGGAAATATCCAAACCGCGTGCCGCAACGTCTGTCGCTACTAAAATATCCAAGCTGCCGTTTTTAAATGAACGCAGTACGCTCATACGTTTTTGTTGAGATAAGTCACCGTGGATGCCTTCAGCTTTGTAGCCGCGTGCTTCTAAGCCACGTGCCAATTCATCTACGCGACGTTTGGTCCGACCGAAGACAATGGTTAAATCTGGTGTTTGCACATCTAATAGACGCGTCATAATATCAAATTTTTCAAAGTCTTTTGAACGAACGTAATATTGGTCGATCAAATCAGCTGTCATTTCTTTGGCTTTGATTTTTACATGTTCAGGTTCTTTCATAAACTTCACACCGATATTTTTAATTGCAGTCGGCATGGTTGCTGAGAACAATAGTGTTTGACGGACGTCTGGTACTTTCGAGATGATTTTTTCGATGTCTTCTAAAAAGCCCATGTTCAACATTTCGTCTGCTTCATCCAGCACTAATGTTTCTACAGTGTCTAATTTTAAAGTACGACGATTGATGTGATCCAATAAACGTCCAGGAGTTCCGACAACAATATGTGGATTTTCCTTTAAGCCACGAATTTGGCGACCAATATCAGCTCCACCGTAAACCGCTTGTACGCGAATCTTTTTGTCACGGCCTAAACGGAATAATTCTTCTTGTGTTTGAATCGCTAATTCACGCGTTGGTGCAATAACCAAGCCTTGTAATACGCGATTGGCTGTATCAATTTTTTGCAGCATCGGTAGCCCAAACGCAGCTGTTTTACCAGTACCGGTCTGTGCTTGTCCGATAACGTCTTTTCCTTGTAATGCCAAGGGAATCGTTTCCTCTTGAATCGGGGTTGCTTCCTCAAATCCTGAACGTTCAATTGCAGTTAATAATTCTGTTGCTAAGCCTAGTTCTCTAAATTTCAAATGATATCCTCCTAAATAATGTTTGTTGCAGAAGAATGAAATTTCTTCTTACCTTGTGGTACAGGTGATTTGACTTTCACTGAGGTCGAAAATGTTCAACGATTGTTAAAAACCTTCTACGTAGGTTTATTTTATTTTCTAGTCAGTGCTACCGAAAAATCC
This sequence comes from Enterococcus sp. UD-01, assembly GCF_044909655.1. Taxonomy (NCBI): domain Bacteria; kingdom Bacillati; phylum Bacillota; class Bacilli; order Lactobacillales; family Enterococcaceae; genus Enterococcus; species Enterococcus sp. UD-01. Next base: position 208,633 of record NZ_JBIYEU010000004.1, read on the forward strand.
ACCTTATAAAGCCTACAGGCACTAGAAAAGCCAAACGACGTCGTTCAGCTTTTTAATCTTTATATGATAGAAAAGTAACTTATACTTGGTACTCTCGATATATCTATTTCGATCTTCCGGCAATAGGTTATTCTAACATATTTTTCAATTTTCAGCAAGTTTTATGAAAGCTTGCTAAATTTCCATAAGCGCCTGAACTACTTCGTTTAAGCCCATGCCATTACTGGCTTTTAAAACCACCATATCTGCTGACTGAAGTGTTTCTTTTAAAGTGTTGATTAGGGCGCTCTTTTCATTTTTAGCAAAAAGCTGTACTTGGCTTTGCGGATAGCTTTTCTGCAGTTCTTCATATAAGGAAGCCATTTCACTACCGTAAAGATAGACCTCCGCAATTTCAGAAACATTTAAATGCTGGCTGACAGAACGATGCATCGTTGGTGAATCAGGACCTAACTCCAGCATATCCCCCAAAACAGCAACACGTTTGCCTTGCGTCGGCATTTGGCTGAAGCTGTCCAGCACTAAGTTCATCGCAGTCGGATTTGCATTGTAAACGTCACTTAAAAGTTCAATCCCGGATTTAGTTTTTAACCATTCAGTACGGTTTTTGGTCAATTGAAAATCCGCCAAACCTTGTTGAATTTGTTCTACAGAAAGTCCAAACCACTGACCAACGGCAAAGGCAATTAAGGCATTGCCAACATTGTATTTGCCGGGAACTGGAATTGACAGTAGCGTTCCGTCCGTATTTACAGTGAAGGTCGTCTTTTCCTTTTGCTCTTCTTGAATGTCAGCGGAATAATCTGCCGACTGGAAGCCAAAGGTTTTGAAGGTTTGCGTCAGATTCTGCACTAAAGGAGTAAGCAGCGGCTCTGCTGTGGGAATCAAAAGCAGTCCGTCTTTACGAAGTCCAGTCGCAATTTCCATTTTCGCTTTGGCAATTCCTGCTCTTGAACCAAGATTTTCAATATGCGCTTCGCCAATCATCGTAATTGCTGCAACTTCCGGTTCAGCCAAGGTACTAAGCAGCTCAATTTCGCCTGCATGATCCATGCCCATTTCCAGAATCAATTTTTCTGTTGCAGCAGGCATATGTAAAATAGTATATGGCAGTCCGATATCGTTATTGTAATTCCCCTGTGTTTTGTATGTCTTGAACTGCTGTGCCAGCACAGCTTCAGTCATGTCTTTAGTCGTCGTTTTCCCGTTGCTGCCTGTAATTGCGATAACCGACGGCTGGATTTTCTGTAAATAATATTTAGCTAAAGTCTGCAGCGCTTTTAATGTATCTGGAACCTGCAGCGTAGGAAAATCAGTCAGTTCCGTTTCTGAACTCCACAAAGCAGCTTTGGCGCCATTTTTTAGCGCGCTTTGGATAAATGAATGTCCGTCATTTTCTCCCTTTAAAGGCACGAACAGGTTGCCTTCCACAATTTTACGACTATCAAATTCTACTCCTGTCAGCTCAAAATCCGGCCATGCTCGCCAATCATTCTCTGCTTGAAGCGCTTGAGCCGCTTCCCAAAATGTTAACTTCATCGATTTCACTCCTTCGTGTCAAAATAAAAATAGCTCCATTCATAAGAAAAGGGCTGAAAGAAAAATCATGATTTTTCTCCCCTCCCTTTGTGTCAACAAGACTTACACACCGGCTTAACGTTCAAAAAAGCTTTGTCGCTGATTAAAACGATTTAACGCCAATTGAATCAATTCTTCAATTAAATCGCTATACTTCAAGCCCATATTTTCCCATAATAGGGGATACATGCTGAATTGAGTGAAGCCCGGCATCGTATTTAATTCATTTAAGAATAGTTCATTTTTACTGGTTAAAAAGAAATCACATCGGCTCAAGCCGCTGCCGTCTAAGATCGTGTAGGCTTTTTTAGCATATTCACGTGCTTTTTGATACACTTCCTCCGGTACTTCGGCAGGGATCTGCATCGTGATCTGGTTATCGATATATTTTGAATTATAGTCATAGAAATCGACATCCTTCACTATTTCACCCGGCAAGGTGGTCCGCACATCTTCATTTCCTAAAATAGCTACTTCGATCTCACGCGCTTCAATGCCTTGCTCGACAATCGCTCTGGAATCGTAGCGGTAAGCTTCTTCCAAGGCGTTTTGCAGCTCTGCGCGATTTTCCGCTTTACTAATGCCGACACTTGAACCCATATTTGCCGGTTTAACAAATACTGGGTAAATCAAAGAGCCTTCACATTGCTCAAAAACCTTTTTCGGATTTTCTTTCCAATTACTTTTTAATACAGGAACATAAGGCACTTGAGGAATCCCTGCTGTTTGAAGCAAATATTTTGTCATAATTTTGTCCATTGCATTGGCACTTGCTAAAACGCCTGCACCTACATAAGGCAGCCCAATGGTTTCTAAGAAGCCTTGGATCGTACCATCTTCTCCATTTGGCCCATGCAGCACAGGAAATACAATGGTGTCTTCTTCTTTAATTTCACACGGCATAATCACTTTTCCGGTAAATTCGCCCCATTTATCAATCGTTCCGTCTTCAGACCAATTTAATTTAAGCACATCTTTACTTTCGGGTTTTTCCGTTAAAAGCGGACCTTTTACCCATTCGCCATCTTTGCTGATATAGACTAGCTGTACTTGATAATAATTATAATAGATCGCATTTAAAACGGAATAAGCAGACAGTATAGAAACGTCGTGTTCTTCACTTCTCCCACCATATAGCAAAGTTATCTTCAAATGCTTTTCCCCCTAAATTTTCTTCTACTGACATGATTCAGTACGAAATAGTTCTTTCATATTTTAGCATAAAAGCGTTGGTCAGAATAGAAACAAGTGACAATCCAATAAAAAATTTATGACTCATTCACTTTTTCATTTCCATCCCTTTTAAACGTTCGTCATTATTCCTTAGAATTGAGCGGCTATTGACTTTTGTCGTTCTGAAGAAGTGTCGTTAATGCCGCTTTGAAGGCTTCCCGATCAGCTTGAGTAAAAGCTTTCGGTCCTTTCGTACGCCCGCCGCTTTTTCTGACCTTCGCCCCAAAATGTCGCTGTTCCAAAAGATTATCGATATTTTCGGCTGTATATTGATACCCAAGTTGATGCAAAACCGTCACTCCTTTTGGCAAAACCAGCGAAGCCAGTCCGTAATCTTGAGTGATAAGAATATCTTCTTTTTTTATTAGCTGGACGATTTTATAATCTGCTGCATCCGCTCCTTTATCCACATAGACAAAAGAAACATTGGCAGGATATTCTTTCAAGGAATAATGATCAATACTCGTGACAATCACAACAGCAATGCCAAAGTTTACCGCAATGTCCATCGCAGACTCCTTTACCGGCGAACCGTCACCATCAATAAAAATCTTCATTCGCATTTCCCCTGTTTGTTTAGAATTTAGTTGGCATACCATGATGGATGTCTTTTTAAAAAGCTGGTAACCTCTGCGGATACAGCTTCCTTGACAATCTTATGCAATTCAGGATTGCGGATTTTCTTTTTTACTGCCCCTGTATAGCGCGGCCGTTTAACCTTAATAGACAAAACAAAGTCAAAGCGTTCTGAAAAATTATCAACCGTTAAATACTTCAAACGATTGGTTTCTTCTAAATACTGATTGATCGCATCTACGGTACCTTGAACAAAGCCGTCCAAATGAGTACCGCCATCAGCCGGCAAATGTCCGTTGACAAAGCTGTCTTTAATACTTGTTGAACCATTTTTAGAAATCACTGCCTGAATTAATACACCTTCATTCACCGTATTAATCACTAACGGCTGACTGCCCCGAGTGATGCTGTCATCTTTTTGAAAAATATATTCAATTAAGCCCTGTTGGTAGCACAAGTGATTTTTTTGCTGCTTGCCGTCTGTTAAAGAAATAGTCAACCCACTATTCAGCATAGCCAATTCCTGACAACGATTAAATAAAATAAAATAAGATAACGGCTTCGCGCCAAATAATTGCTGATTAGGTGTAAATGCCAGTTCAATCCGCTGCCCTTCATCATCGGAAGGAATCAATGCTTTTTTATTTAATTGTCCATTTTGATAAATTTGAATCGTTCTCCTGCCCGCTTTTTCAACACCGAAGCCTAATTGCTCGGACAGTGCATTCACCACAGAAAGAAACAAATACGGTGATGTATATTGATCTTTTGGCTCTTTATCTAAATACAAGCCCTTTTCACTGAAAAAAGAAAAAATCAGCTGGTTGTCTGAAAGCTCTATAGAAAGCTCTGTTTGCTTTAAATCCACCGCTAAGCTGATTAAACTATCCAAAACCTGTAAGACCATACTCTCTAAACCAGTCGGACCGATCCCGCCAATATACATACCTGGTCGTTTGCGAATACTATCTTTTAAGCTATCATCATCTAGCGCTTTCCAAATATTTTCGACGGTCATCTTGACCTCCTCCTGCAATAGATTCTTGTTGTTCAATCCTACTTGAACAGCTGAATATCCATTAAACTGTTTTACTCTCTTCTTCATTATAAAGAAAAAAAGATCAGAACGAAAGTAGTATAAACGGATTTACACTATTTCATTCTAATCTTTTCTTTAACGAATCAAATCCACTGTCGGTTGTTCCATGACGTGCTTGACCTGTTTTCTGGTCGTCAGCGGAACGTCGCCTTGAATTGTATGTGCTAATACACCGTTCGCCGTGGCAAATTCAACTGTATCTATTAACGGCCAGGCTTCACTGATTCCTAATAGAATTCCCGCAGCAAACCCATCCCCTGCACCAATGCGGTCAAGGTTCACAATTTCTCTAGGTGCCGCTTGAACGTAGTTCTTTGTATCAAATAAGAAGCCGGCAAGATAATGCTTGGTTCCTTCGCCTTGTCGAAAAGTACCAGCAAAATGGGAAATGCTATAAGTTTGCATGAAACGCCGAACTAGCTCTTCAAATTGCGACTCTTCTTTTGTTTCATTAAGAGATAGACCCAAAAGCTCTGTTAAATCGCGTTGACTGCCAAACACTAAATCACAATACGGCAATATTTTTTCGTATTGCTCTCGCATAAACGCAACGCCGTTCGTTTCATTTAAGCTTGGGCGAAAATTAAAATCAAAGCAGACCTTTTTGCCTTTTTCATGTGCTAATTTCGCCAAAGTCAACGCCGCCTCACGTGTTTGCTCCGTTAGGCTTAAAGAAATGCCACAAATATGCACTAAATCCAGCTCATCCACCAAACGCTCAAAGTCGTAGCAGGAAGCATCACTCATACCAAAGGAGCTATTGCGCCGATTTTGATAAGTTACCTGCGTAGGTCGTGGTCCAAAGCCCATTTCAGCAAAATAAGAGCCAATATGGCCGCCGAATGTGCCTATCCATTGATCCTGAATACCCAGCTGCCGAATGTTGGCTTTGGCCGCTTCGCCTAAACGATTTTCCGGCAAATTGGTAATTAAGCTTGTCTGACAGCCGAAATGTGCAAGATTGCTTAAAATATTGACTCCAGTGCCTGTAAATGTGAAGCGTAATTCCTTCGTTTGCTCCAGTAGTAAATACTCTGGCGGTGTTAGACGCATCATTACCTCACCAAATGCTGCAATTTTCATGATCATCCCGCCTATTTCAACGTATTTTTCATCATTTCAAGCAATGCTTTCACTGCTTCTGGTTTGGTATCGCCAGTTTCTTTGTCGATGATTGAGCTGTAGACATGGGGAATAATTTTCTTCACGCCGGCATCTACTGCGATTTGCACGATTTCTTCAAAATTGTCTAAATCAATCCCGCCCGTTGGTTCCAAATAGAAATCATACTTGGCGCAGGCTTCGGCTACTGCCTTGTATTCTTCAATGTGAGCTAAGCCCTTCATTGGGAAATACTTGATGGAGCTGCCGCCCATGTCTTGTAATAATTT